>NZ_JBDLAK010000006.1:0-216766 GCF_039748055.1 Burkholderia sp. RS01 | reverse complement strand
GCGGACTCCACCACCTCGAAATCTTCGCCACCGCCGACCAATACGAACACCTCCTCACCGTCATGAACACCGCCACCAACCCCCGCACCCCACCCACCACCGGCCCCGGAAACGGCGGAGAGGGCGGAGAGGGCGCCGACGTCACCACCACGGACGCAGACACCGCGGCGGCGGACACGGCCGGAGGGACGGACACGAACACTTCGACGGCGGCGACACTGCACACGGGGCCGGGGTTCGGCGCGGCAGCCGAGGCCGCCGCCGACACCGCCCACCTGGAACGCCGCACCCGGCCCCAACAACTCCTCGACGGCCTCATCGGCGCCTGCAAAACCGCCCTCGCCACCGCAACCCTGCCCGCCACCGGCGGCCTCCGGCCCCAGGTCATGGTCACCATCAGCTACCAGGACCTCCTGGACCGCCTCGAAACCACCGCCACCAACGGAGCCCGCTAGAACACCACCGCGAATCGCCGTCCCCGGTCCACCGGCGGCAACCAGCCCGGATCCCCCGCGGGCGGGCCACCCGGCACCGCGACCGGCACCGGAACGTTCACCTACACCGGCCCCGTCACCCCCGCCACCATCCGCAAAATCGCCTGCGACGCCGACATCATCCCCATCCTCCTCGGCAGCGAAGGCCGCATCCTCGACATCGGCCGCACCACCCGCATCTTCCCGCCCCACATCCGCAAAGCCATCACCGCCCGCGACCAAGGCTGCACCTTCCCCAACTGCACCATCCCCGCCCCCTGGTGCGAAGCCCACCACACCACCTACTGGTCACACGGCGGACCCACCAACACCGACAACGGCACACTCCTCTGCACCCACCACCACCACCTCATCCACAAGGAACAATGGACCATCCACATGCAAACCGGCATCCCCTGGTTCATCCCCCCCACCCCACATCGACCCCAAACAAACACCCCGCCGCAACCACCAACACCGCAACTAAACCCACCGGGAGGCCGCGCTAGGGGCAGCGACCGTGCGGAGCCGGCAGAACGCACTGTGCGGCTGCCGCATGCTCCCGGGGACCATTTCCCGCCATTACTTGTAATACAAGTTTGCTACTTGTAGCCTAAGAAGTGCGGGCGATGTTGCCCCCTAGTCTTCAAGGAGAACCCATGAGTACGGTCGACCTCATCCGGCACGTCAAACTTTCCACGGCGAGGCTCCCGCTGGCCGTCCCCATCAGCGACGCCAAGGTCTTCACCGGACGCCAGAAGCCCATGACCGAGGTTGTCTTCCTCTTCGCCGAAATCACCACCGAGCAGGGACACAGCGGCATCGGGTTCAGCTACTCCAAACGCGCCGGCGGACCTGCCCAGTACGCCCACGCCAAGGAAGTCGCCGAAGGCATCATCGGCGAGGACCCCAACGACATCGGCAAGATCTACACCAAGCTTCTCTGGGCCGGCGCCTCCGTGGGCCGCTCCGGCGTGGCAACCCAAGCACTGGCCGCCATCGACATCGCCCTGTACGACCTGAAGGCCAAGCGTGCCGGCCTGCCCCTGGCCAAACTCCTAGGCTCCTACCGCGATTCCGTCCAGACCTACAACACCTCCGGCGGCTTCCTCAACGCCACCCTGGATGAGGTCAAAGCACGCGCCACCCAGTCCATCAACGAGGGAATCGGCGGCATCAAAATCAAGGTCGGCCTCCCCGATAGCAGAGAGGACCTTCGCCGCGTCGCCGGCATCCGCGAACACATCGGCTGGGACGTGCCGCTCATGGTGGACGCCAACCAGCAGTGGGACCGCGCCACCGCACTGCGCATGGGGCGCCAGCTCGAGGAATTCAACCTCGTGTGGATTGAAGAGCCGCTGGACGCCTACGACTTCGAGGGCCATGCCCACCTCGCCTCCGTCCTCGACACGCCCATCGCCACCGGCGAGATGCTGGCTTCGGTGGCCGAGCACAAGGGCCTCATCAACGCCAACGGCTGCGACATCATCCAACCCGACGCTCCCCGCGTCGGCGGCATTACGCAGTTCCTCCGCCTCGCCGCCCTCGCGGACGAACGCGGCCTGGGCCTGGCCCCGCACTTCGCCATGGAGATCCACCTGCACCTCGCCGCCGCCTACCCGCGCGAACCGTGGGTGGAACACTTCGACTGGCTCGATCCCCTGTTCAACGAGCGCCTCGAAACGAAGAACGGCCGCATGATCGTTCCCGACCGTCCGGGGCTGGGCGTGAGCCTCAGTGACCAGGCACGCGCCTGGACCACCGAGGCCGTGGAGTTCGGCGCGTAATCTTGAACCCATGAGCCGGAACCTGACCGCGGACCTCGCCGCCGATCTTCGCGCCCGCATTGTCGACGGCGCCATACAGCCCGGCGACAAGCTGCCGAGCGAAAACACGCTGATCAGCGAGTTCGGCGTCAGCCGCACGGTGGTCCGTTCCGCGCTCACCCGGCTTCAGGCCGAAGGACTCGTGGAAACCGAGCGGGGGCGGGGCAGCTTTGCGCTGACCCCGCCTCCGGACGGGCCGACCTCGGCCCGAGGCACCCGCGCTGTGGTCACCATGGAGGACCGCCTGCACCTGCTTGAGTTCCGCATGGGCGTCGAGTCCGAGGCCGCCGCTCTGGCAGCAAGGAATCGCACCGACCGCCAGCTGAAGGTTGTCCTGCGAGCCCTCGAAGAGTTCACCGCCAGCGTAGGGCACCCGGCGCACGCCATGAAATCCGACTACGACTTCCACCGTGCGGTCGCCGCGGCCTCCGGAAATCCGTTCTATTCCGACTGCCTCGCGTCACTGGGCCAGACCATGATCGCCATGCCCCGGACCCGGCTGATGACGGGCGTTGAGCACTACGCCCGCGACCACTTCGACCAGGTGGTCCACGAACACGGGTCCATCTACGCTGCCATCGCAGAAGGTGACGAATCGTCGTCGTCGGCCGCCATGCGCAACCATTTGGCGAATTCCCGGCGCCGCCTGCGCGCCCCGGCGCCGGCCGCCGGCTGACAACGGGGCCGCTCTACGGGCGGCATCCTGCGATCGGGGCTTCGCCATTCCTTCAAGGTATTCGGTAATGCAAATTTTGTGTTGGACGCGCATCGCGGGTGGCCAATACAGTGAGTGAAATCGCTGTGGCGCTGGCCACAGATCTATCGCCCGTCGCCAGTCGACCCGCGTCGCCTATTCAAAGGAATTACCCAGGCAGTCTGTAGACACCGCTGTCACGGACGTGGCACACGCCACGAAGAAGTTTTTCAAGCGTGTTCTGCCCATCATGCTGGTCATGCTCGTATGCAACCAGCTGAACCGGTCCAACATCGGCTATGCCCATGAGCACCTCGAAGCCGACGTGGGCATCGGCGCCGCCGCCTACGGCTTCGGCGCCGGTCTGTTCTTCATCGCCTACGCCATCTTCGAACTCCCCAGCAACGTGATGATGGAGAAGTTCGGCGCAAAGGTGTGGCTGACACGGATCATGATCAGCTGGGGCATCGTCTCCTTCCTCATGGCCTTCGTGCGGCACCACCTCAAGGAAGGAAAGGCGCAGCGGGAGGATGGGGTCGGGTTTGGGCGTGGTAACGGTGAGGGTTGTGGCGTCGACAGCCTTCACCTTCAGCTCGGCATCGCCGAACACGTAGCCTTCCACGTTGCAGCCGAGCTTGGAGTTGACGGCCCTGTCGATCGTGAAGGCCGCGGCTTCCGCATTGAACGGTGTGCCGTCCTGGAACTTCACGCCTTCGCGCAGCTTGAACGTCCATCCCGTGGCTGACGTTGCTTTCCACTCCGTTGCGAGCAAGGGTTCGAGTTCGCCGGTTTTGGGATTCCGCTCTACCAGCGGCTCCGTCACGTTTGAGCGCACCACCACGCCGGTGGACGTGAGGTTTGACTCGCAGGCCTCCAGCGTCGGCGGCTCCTGGGCAAGGACCACGCGGAGAGCGCTTCCGGAGGCAGGTGCGGCCTCGGAATTGGACACGGCGCAGCCGCTCAGCGCCAGCAGGGCCCCGGCCGCGAGGGCCGGCCATTTGACCGCCGGTGCGGAAAATAGGGGTGTTGAAGAAGACGTCATTGGATCCTCCGGATTAGTGGAGCACGGCAGGCTGCAGCTTTGACGATGGTGAGGACAGGGAGCTGGGGGCCGCGCTGGACTCAAGCTAGTTGTGATTCCAAAAACACCACAAGGGGACGGAGGGCCAGCCCGCCCCCGCGTCGGGCCCTTCGCCGCATCCCGGGGCGATGTGATGGGCACCACGCGCCCCCAACTGCCCCGCTATTCCGCCAAATTTGGACCACCAATTCACATCTTGCATCGATCCATGCTTATTGCATGTTGGACGCGTATGGATCCCCGAACCTACTGTGCAGGGTATGAACAACAACGTCGCTGTCCTGCAGGTAGGGCCACTCATGCAAACTGTCCAAGACACGGTGGTCGACGCGTACGGCGCCGTCCGGCTCCCCGATTCCGCAGCCGACCAGGCCGAGTTCCTGGAACGCCGCGGCAGCACCTTTGACGTCGCCGTCACATCGGGGCGCTTCGGCGTGGGAACCGAACTGATGCGCGCCCTTCCTAACCTCCGTGCGGTGGTGAACTTCGGCGTTGGCTACGACACCACCGACGTCCAGCAGTCGGCAGAGCGGGGAATTTCCGTCAGCAACACGCCCGATGTCCTCAACGACTGCGTGGCGGACACCGCCATCGCCCTCTACGTGGATGTGCTGCGCCGCACCAGCGCCGCAGACCGGTACGTCCGGCGCGGAAATTGGACCCGTAAAGGCAACTTTCCCCTCGCCACCAATGCCAGCGGCAAGCGCGTGGGGATCCTTGGCCTTGGAAGGATCGGGAAGGTGATTGCCCGCAGGCTGGAAGGCTTCGACTGCATCATCAGCTACCACAACCGCAAGGAGGCGGCCGGGGTAACGTACGACTACGCGCCGTCCCCGGTGGAACTGGCCAGGAATACGGACGTACTCATTGTGGCAGCGGCCGGCGGCCCGGACTCTGCACACGTGGTTGACCGTGCGGTCATCGAGGCACTCGGCCCTGACGGCTACCTCATCAATATCGCCCGGGGTTCGGTCGTCGACGAACAGGCCCTGGTGGCGGCCCTGCTCGCCGGTGAGCTGGCCGGCGCAGGCCTTGACGTCTACACCGATGAGCCAAAGGTGCCCCAGGATCTGCTGGCGATGGACAACGTGGTCCTGCTGCCGCACCTGGGCAGCGGAACACACGAGACACGGGCCGCCATGGCCGACCTCACGCTCGCGAACCTCGCACAGTTCGCAGCGGACGGAACCCTGGTCACGCCTGTCGTTTGATGCACGGCCGGGCACGACTGCCCTGCGGAAGGGCAAAAAGAAACACCCCGGTCCAAAGACCGGGGTGTTTCTGATGCGTGCGCGAGGGGGGATTTGAACCCCCACGCCCTTTCGGACACTGGCACCTGAAGCCAGCGCGTCTGCCGTTCCGCCACTCGCGCGCAACTTCTTCGACACAGTTTCAGCCCCGGAATCCGGAGTTTCAACCTCGTAAAAGCAGCGAGATCAAGCATAACGGACAATCCCGGCAAAACGCCAATCGGGCCTTTCCGGGGCGCAGTGCCGGTCCCGTCCGCAGGCGTCGTCGCCGTCGTCTATGGCCGCCGCAGCCCGGCGGGACTGCGCCCACGGGCGTGTGATCCCGCAAACACCGGGGCCTCCAAAATGAACGAATCGAGCGTCCGGCGCGTTGTGGATTAAGGTCATTCGCAGGCGTGGCAAGTAGTATCGGATGTATAGGCGCCCGCTTCCGGCGGGCCCGCTGTTCTGTTGTGACCTGCGTTGCCAGTTGAGTTCCACGAGATGTGCTGCCCCGCAGCTGCAAGGAAAGGAGAGGGACCATGGGTTTGCTTGACAAAGTCGAGCGTGGCATCGAAAAGGCCGTCCGCGGCGTCTTCTCCACCGGTTCCAAGGCCCAGGTTGAGCCTGTGGAAATCGCCAGCCGCCTGCGCCGCGAAGTGGACCATAAAGCCATCACTGTTGCCGCCGGCCGCACCCTTGCCCCCAATGTCTTTGACGTGATGCTCAGCGACGACGACTTCCAGCGGGCCCAGGAGTGGGGCACACCGCTGGCCGAGGAACTCTGCGACGTAGTCATCAACCATGTCCGCAGCCAGGGCTACACACTGCAGGGCCCCGTCCGGATTTCCTTCCGGCGGGACGAGGCACACCGGGCCGGAGACTTCGAGATCACCTCGAAAACCGAAAAGTCCGCCGGCGCTCCAGCACCAGCGGCGCCCCGCGCCAACGTTCCCGCAGCGCCCAGCCGCCAGCCGGTCCGCCTGCAGCCGGTCCTGGACATCGACGGCCAGCGGTATTCACTCAACGCACCCTCTATCGTCCTGGGCCGTTCATCAGAAGCTGACATTTTGGTGGACGACACCGGAGTTTCACGCCGCCATCTGGAAATCCAGACGGCCGGCGGCACCACCACGGCCGTGGATCTCGGTTCCACTAACGGCAGCTACGTCAACGGACATAAAGTGGCCGGCAGCATGGAGCTCACTGACGGCTCCACCATCACGATGGGACGGACCAAAATCATCTTCCGCCTCCTGCCCGCCAACACTGGCGGCCGCCCATGAGCGAACTGACTATCACCGCCCTGCGTTTCGGCTTCCTCCTGCTTCTCTGGGTCCTCATCTTCAGCATTGTCTCTGCCATGCGCCGCGACCTCATGATCGGCCGCAAGGCCGCCACCGGTGCGCCCACGGCACGGCAGGTCCGCAAGAACCCCGAACTCGCCGAGCCGCCTCCCGCCCCCGTCAAGCAGCAGGCCCGCCAACTTGTGGTGACCGAAGGACCCCTTAAGGGAACCACCGTGCCCCTGGCCGCGAGCCCCATCCTGCTGGGCCGGGCCCAGGAGGCCACCCTGGTGCTCGAGGACGACTATGCGTCCGGGAGGCATGCCCGGCTCTTTCCGCAGGGAAGCCGCTGGTTCATTGAGGATCTCGGCTCCACCAACGGCACATATCTGGCCGACCAACAGCTCACCCGGGCCCTTCCCGTGGACCTTGGTATACCCGTGAGAATCGGCAAGACGGTCATCGAATTGAGGCCATAGCCATGGCCGCCCCGGACATTCCCGCAGAGAAGGCACCAGCCCCGAAGCGGCCGCTCATTTTGCGTTACGCCGCCCGTTCCGACGTCGGCCGCATCCGTGCCAAGAACGACGATTCCGCCTACGTGGGCAGGCATCTCGCCGTCGTGGCCGATGGCATGGGCGGGCACGCCGGCGGTGATGTTGCCTCGGCCGCCACGGTTCTGGACATGATCCACCTGGACACGGACGAATACCACGGCGACGCCGGTACCGTCCTGGCCGATGAAATCCAGACCGCCAATTCCCTTCTCTCGGAACTTGTCCACATCAATCCCAAGCTTGCCGGGATGGGTACGACCGTAACGGCCCTGCTACTGGCCGAGGGCCAGCTTCACTTCGCCCACATCGGCGACTCCCGCGCCTACCGCCTGCGTGATGGTGAATTTGAGCAGATCAGCGTGGACCACACCTTCGTCCAGCGGCTGATCGACGAAGGCCGCCTGCGCCCTGAGGAAGCCGAAACCCACCCGCACAAGAACGTCCTGATGCGCGTCCTCGGCGACGTCGACGCGAGCCCCGAACTGGACCTCGACACGCTGGAGGTGCAGCCCGGCGAACGCTGGCTGCTCTGCTCCGACGGCCTGAACTACGTTGCAGGCCACGTCGTGGAGCGGACAGTCCGGGAAACGAAGGACCTCCGCGAATGCGTGGAAACCCTCGTGGACCTCACCCTCGAGGCCGGCGCCCCGGACAACGTCACCGTCGTCATGGCGGAAATTGTCGAGGAAACGCCCGACGACGTCCGAACAGCCGCCGTCGACGTCGTTCCTCCCGCCGGGGCACCCGGCGCAACGCCCGCTGCCGCCGCCGATCCAGGCGCTGCGGCTCCGGCCAGCCCCGCAAAACCGGCCGACGCGCCCGCCACGCCGACCCCGGCATCCGGGTCCACGGGTGCGCCCGCGAACGATGCTGAACCGCATGTCGAAGCGGATGACAAAACGGATGCGGCCGGCACGGAAGATTCCGAATCCGCCCCGGCCAAGGAACCCGGCACCGGCACAGATCCCCATCTGGGCGAACACCTATCGGCAGAAGTGCTGCGCCAGGAGCTGTCGTCCAGGCCACACCTCCTGGTCGGCGCAGCGGTAACGGCAGCCGAATCGGGTTCCATTCCCACCATTGCAGGCCGCACCGTGGCGCGCCGGGCAGCAACCGTCCTGACCCACAAATCCGAGCAGGACCGCGACGGCACTGAGGAGCCCGGGCCCGAGAGACGTCCGCGGCGCTGGATCACGATGGGCATCGCGGCGGCCGCGCTTGTGGTCCTCGCCGTCGGCCTGTGGCTGGGGTACGCCTGGACCCAGACGCGCTACTACATCGGCGAATTCGATCAGCGGGTGGCCATCTTCAACGGCGTTTCACAGCGCCTCGGCCCCATCCAGCTGTCCACGCTGGAGGCGGTCACGGACATCCGGATGGATTCCCTGCCCCAGTTCTCCCAGCAACGGGTCCGCCAGACCGTGCCCGCGCGCGATCTCTACGACGCCCAGCGCATCGTCAAAAACCTTGAACGCACGGGCACCACGGCGCCCTCGGACGAATGTATTACTCCGTCGCCTACCCCGTCCGCATCGCCGCGGGCCACACGCCCTGCAGCCACCGCGAAGCCCACGGCGACCAGCACTGCAAAGCCGACGGCTGCTGCCACCGCGAAGCCGACCGCTACTGCCGGGGCATCCGCTGCACCCACCCCAACCGCGACCTGTGAGGCGGGCCAATGACCATCGCCGAGACCATGCCCAAACCCCGGCGCAATGTGGAGCTTCTGCTGCTGGTGCTGGCCCTCTCGGTCAGCATCGGCGCCAACGCGCTGATCAGCGTCGACGGGCAAACCGCACTTGATACTGACTTCTGGTTCCAATCAAGCCTTTTGGCGGTGGCGGCCCTCGTCTTCCACGTGGTCCTCCGCTTCCGGGCAAAATATGCGGATCCGGTAATACTTCCCATCGTGGTGGCGCTCAACGGCCTTGGCCTGGCGATGATCCACCGGCTGGACGCTCCCGGCGAGGACACCGGCAACAACCAGCTCCGCTGGACGCTGATAGCCATGGCCGTCGCCATTGCCGTGATCTGGTTCCTCAAGGACCACCGCGTCCTGCGGCGCTTTACCTACATTTCGCTGGCCGCCAGCGCGCTGCTGTTGATTCTGCCGCTGGTGCCCGGCATTTCCGCCGGTGAGATCCTGGGTGCCCGGGTCTGGATCAGGCTCGGCCCCATGACCTTCCAGCCCGGTGAGGTCGCCAAGATCACCCTGGCAATATTCTTCGCCGGTTACCTATCGTCCAACCGCGATCTCATCATGCTGGCCGGACGCAAGATCGGGCCCCTGCAGTTCCCGCGGTTCAAGGACATGGGCCCCATGATCACAGCATGGCTCGTAAGCATCGGCGTGCTCATCTTCCAGCGCGACCTCGGATCCTCCCTGCTCTTCTTCGGCTTGTTCCTCGTGATGATCTACGTGGCCACGAGCCGAATCAGCTGGGTGGTGATCGGCCTCGCACTGATCCTCGGCGGCGGCTTTGTGGCCTCCAAGGTCTTTTCGCACGTCGCGCTCCGCATCGACGCGTGGCTCAACGCGTTCACGGAGGAAGTCTTCGGCCGGTCTCCCGGCGGCAGCGGCCAGATCGTGGAAGGTCTGTTCGGCATGGCCAGCGGCGGCCTGGTGGGCACCGGCCTCGGCCAGGGCCGTCCCAACCTCGTGCCGTTTGCCAACAGCGACATGATCATCGCGTCCTTCGGTGAGGAACTGGGCCTGATCGGGCTCTTCGCCATTGTCCTGATGTACCTTCTGCTGTTCACCCGGGGCTTCCGGGCGGCCCTCGGGACACGCGATGCCTTCGGCAAGCTCCTGGCCTGCGGCCTCTCGTTCGCGGTGGCACTGCAGTGCTTCGTGGTCATCGGCGGCGTGACCCGGCTGATCCCCCTGACGGGCCTTACCACACCGTTCCTCGCCGCCGGAGGCTCCTCCCTGCTGGCGAACTGGATCATCGTGGGCCTCCTGCTGATGATCTCGCACACGGCTCGCGGGCCGGTGGACACGACGCCCATGCAGCCGGGCGGTGTTCCTGAGGCGAAGAAAACCGAAGCCTCCGGCGGCCGGCGTGGCAAGAACGCCACCCAAATCCTTCCAGACGCTCCCACCGAGGCGGTGAAACACCTGTGAACCAGGCCATTCGACATTCCTGGATTGCCGCGATCGCCATGTTCGCCCTGATCTTCGGTGCCCTGAGCTACGTCCAGGTGGTTGGCGCCGACGAACTCAAGGCCAATGCCTGGAACAAGCGCGCCATCCTGCAGAACTACTGCAATGACCGCGGGGCCATCCTCGTGGCAGGCACACCGATTGCCGAGTCCGTCCCGGCCAGCGAGACCTGCAAATTCCAGCGCACCTACGCCCAGCCCGAGCTGTACGCCGGACTCACCGGCTACTTCTCCAAGAATTACGGAGTGACTGGGCTGGAACGCGCCATGGACGCCCAGCTCGCAGGCAGCTCGGACCAGCAGTTCCTGGACCGGATCGGGCAGCTCTTCCTGGGCAACCAGCCCAAGGGCGCCTCCGTGGAGCTGACCATCGACCCCAAGATCCAGAAGCTGGCGTACGACCTCATTCCGGACGGCCAGCGGGGTTCGATCGTAGTCACGGACCCCAAGACCGGCAACATCCTGGCCATGGTCAGCAAGCCGTCCTACAACCCCAACCTGATCGCCACCCAGGACGCCGCCAAAGAGCAGGCTGCCTACAACGAGATCATCAAGGTCCCGGGCGTCAACCTCAACCAGTCCGTCAGCGGACCCACGGGGGCAGTCCTGGCCCCCGGCTCGGTCTTCAAGATCGTGGACACTGCGGCAGCCCTGGCCTCCGGAAAATACAACGCGGACAGCCAGCTGCCCAATCCGGCGGAGATGTCCTTCCCCGGTATCCAGTACAAGCTTCCCAACTACGCCGGCGGCAACTGCTACACCCGGAACACCGCCACCTTCGCCTTCGCGCTCCAGCAGTCGTGCAACACGCCTTTCGCCAGGATCGCCCTTGACCTTGGCGAGAATGCGATCGCCGAGCAGGCCGCCAAGTTCGGCTGGGGCCAGGAACTCGGGGACCAGCTCAAGGTCGACTACCAAAAGAGCATCTTCCCCAAGAACCTGGACGATGCCGGGCTGGCCCAGTCCGCCATCGGACAGCGCGACGTCCGCGCCACGCCGCTGCAGATCGCGCTGATGACCTCGGCCATAGCCAACGGCGGAGTCCAGATGGCCCCCAACCTGATCAAGGCCGTACGTTCACCGGACCTTCGGGTACTGGACGAACCGAAGCCCACGGCCCTGAGGACCTCAACCACACCGGAAATCGCCGGCCAGATCACCCAGTGGATGACCAGCGTGGTGAGCGAGGGCATCGCCGGCGGAGCCGCAGTCCCGGGTGTGCAGGTCGCCGGCAAGACCGGCACCGCGGAACTCGGCACCGGATTGAACAACTCTTGGTTTACCGGGTTCGCCCCGGCCAACGACCCGCAGGTGTCTGTCACGATCGTCATGCAAGGCGTGGACATCTCCACCGGCGCACAGCTAACCAGTCCGAACGCAAAGAAGATTTTTGAGGCGGTGTTGAATAAGTGAGGCCTACATCAGGAATCACCCTCGGCGGCAGATTCCAGTTGACCACGCGTATTGCGATCGGCGGCATGGGTGAAGTCTGGAAGGCCAAGGACCTCATCCTCGGCCGGATCGTGGCCATCAAAGTGCTCAAAGAGGAGTACACGGGCGATCCCGGATTCCTCCAGCGCTTCCGTGCCGAGGCCCGCCACACCGCCCTGCTCAACCACGTGGGCATCGCCAATGTGTTCGACTACGGCGAGGAGGAGGGCTCCGCGTACCTGGTCATGGAGCTGGTCCCCGGCCAGCCGCTGAGCAGCATCATCGAACACGAGCAGGTCCTCTCGCCGGACCGCACCCTTTCCATGATCGCCCAGACGGCGCGTGCGCTGTCGGTGGCCCATGCACAGGGGCTGGTGCACCGCGACATCAAGCCGGGAAACCTGCTCATCACCCCCGACGGCCGGGTCAAGGTCACCGACTTCGGCATCGCCCGCCTGGCCGACCAGGTTCCGCTGACGCAGACGGGCCAGGTCATGGGAACCGCCCAGTACCTCGCGCCGGAACAGGCAACAGGCCAGACAGCCACCGGCGCCTCGGACATCTATTCCCTCGGCGTGATCGGCTACGAATGCCTCTCGGGCCACCGCCCGTTCTCCGGCGAATCGCAGATCGCCATTGCCCTGGCGCAGGTGAATGACGCCCCGCCGCCGCTGCCGGAAACCCTTCCGAGGCCGGTCCGGGCCCTCCTGATGTCCATGCTGGCCAAGGATCCGAAGAACCGTCCGGCCAACGCCATCAAACTGTCCGAAGCCGCCGAGGCGATCCGCAACGGCGACATCCCCGCGGCCCAGGCCGCCGTGCCCGGCATGCTGCTTTTCGAAGGCGCCACCGGCCCCATCACGGCCCCGGTCAAGGCGCACACGGCTCCCACCGGCGTCATCGGCTCGGAAAAAAGCTCGACGACGGCGACATCCGCACTCCCGGTGCTGGGCGCCGCGGCCGCTGGCGCGGCGGCGGGAGGCGCTGCCGGCGCTGCCGGCGCAGCCGCAGCAGCCGGGGACGCGCCGACGCGTGCCGGCAGCACACTCTCGCGGGCCGACGCCCTCGCCGCCGAGCGCAGCTGGAGCCAGGAAGAGGAACAGTACGACGAGGAACCGGCGGATGAGCCGCAGCGGCGCGGGCGCAGCCCCTGGACCTGGCCGTTGATCGCACTGATCCTGCTGGTCCTCTTCGCCGTCGTGGGCGTCCTGCTGACCCAGGCCGGCATCCTGTTCCCGAAGACGCCCGCCGGCACCGCGTCAGGCAGCCCGAGCCGCACTGTTTCAACGAGTGCCAGCCCGACGCCGTCGGCAACTTCGGCAACCCCAACGGAAACCACGCCGTCGCCGACGCCCACCGAGACCACCCCGGAGGCCATCAACCTGATACCCGATGCCTACCTTGGCAAGCCGTACGGCCAGGTCCGCAACGACCTGATCGCCCTCGGCCTTCAGGTGAACGGCGTCGAGGTCTTCAATCCCGCGGCGCCCGGCACGGTCACTGACATCAATCCCGCCGGGCCTGTGCAGGTCGGGGACACCATCAAGGTGACGTACTCCAAGGGTCCGGAATCGGTTTCTGTCCCCGACATCAGCGTGGGCAGCAGCGAAGCCGAGGTGCAGGCCGCCATCGAAAAGGCCGGGCTGCGCTGGGTCAAGGGCGCTGAAGAGGCCGGAGACCCCGGGCAGGAAGCGGGCACGTTTGTCAGGTCCGAGCCCGACGCCGGGCGAAAGGTCGAGGCCGGATCCGTGGTGACCTACCACCTCGCCGCCCCGTTGGTTTCCCCGCCAGCCGCCACCCCCAGCACCGTTCCAACCCAAAGGTAAGCCGTGACCACGTCGCCAAGAACTCCGTCGCACCGGGAGGATAGCATCCCTGTGACACCACAGCGCGTCCTCAACGGGCGCTATGAGCTCGGGGAGCTCATAGGACGCGGAGGAATGGCCGACGTCCACCGTGGCGTCGATACGCGCCTCGGCCGGACCGTTGCCGTCAAGCTGCTGCGTGCGGATCTGGCCCGGGACCCGCAGTTCCAGGCCCGGTTCAAGCGTGAAGCCCAGGCCGTCGCGGCCCTGAACCACCCCTCGATCGTCGCCATCTACGACACCGGCGACCACGCGGTGCCCGGCGACGCCCAGGATCACGTCCGCGTTCCCTATATCGTGATGGAATTCGTCTCCGGCAAGACGCTCCGGGACCTGATCAGGTCCAAGGACATCACCATTGACCAGGCGATCGATTACACCCTGGGTGTGCTGTCAGCCCTGGAGTACAGCCACAAGGCCGGAATCGTGCACCGGGACATCAAGCCGGCCAACGTGATGTTCTGCGAAAACTCGGACACGGTCAAGGTCATGGACTTCGGCATCGCACGTGCCATGGCTGACTCGTCCGCCACCATGACACAGACGCAGGCGGTGGTGGGCACGGCCCAGTACCTCTCCCCGGAACAGGCCCGTGGCGAGACTGTGGACGCCCGAAGTGACCTGTACTCGGCCGCCTGCCTGCTCTATGAAACGCTGACCGGCCGGCCTCCGTTCATTGGTGAAAGCCCCGTTTCAGTGGCTTATCAGCATGTTCGCGAGATACCGGAGCCGGCCAGCAGTTTCAATCCCGAAGTTTCCGAAGCACTGGACAGCGTCCTGGCGAAGGCACTGCAGAAAAACCGGGCGGACCGTTTCCAGGATGCCGCCGCCTTCCGGCGCGCGCTCCGTGCCGCGAAGAACGGCATCTCCGTGCCTGCGCTGTCAGCCAGTGAGGCGCCGACGGACCCCAACGACCACATTCCGGAACCCCGCCGGACACCGGCGACCGCCGCTTTTTCCGTCACCGGCGCCAGCTTCCTTGACGACGCTCCCGGCGGCCGGTTCCGCCCGGCGCGCGGCACCGGAGACGATGCCGTGCTGCCGGCGGAGGCCGCATCGGTCTATGAGACGGCCGAGCAGGATGACCTGCCCCTTGGCCTCCCCCGCGAACGGGAGCGCACCGGGGTACAGAAGTCCCGCCGTCGCGCCTGGATGGCCACGTTTGTGATCTTCACGCTCCTGGTTCTGGCAGGAGGTGGCCTGTGGCTGTACAACATGATGAACCAGCCGCCGGCTGAGCCAGTCAGGATTGCCATCCCCCTGGTGGAGGCCCGGACGGAAACTGAAGCCCTGCAGCTGCTGTACGACGCGAGGCTGCGGCCGCAGATCAAGCGGGTGCAGCACGACACCATCGCGAAGGGCATAGCCATCGGAACCGAGCCGCCGGCCGGATCGTCGCTGGCACCGGACTCTGACGTGACACTGAATATTTCGGCGGGTCCAAGTGCCGTTAAGGTCCCGGCGACCCTGCCGGGACGGACGGAGGCGGCCGCCCGCGACATCCTGCGCCAGGCCGGCCTCGTGGGGGCGCCCTCCACCACGATGGCCAACAGCGCAACTGTGCCCGGAGGCCTTGTGATCACCACCAAGCCGGCTCCCGGCCAGCAGGTGGCCGTCGGCAGCACCGTGGAAATTGTGGTTTCCACAGGCAAGGTGGCCATGCCCGAGCTGCGCGGCATGACGCAGGCCGAAGCCGAGGCCGCGCTCAAGGCGATCGGCCTGACCGCGGTGATCAGGGAGGTGGAGAACTCCCAGGTTGTCCCCGGCAAGGTAACCGGGCAGAGCGATCCGCTCAACGCCCTCGTGGAACAGGGAAAGTCCATCACCGTCACGGTTTCAAAGGCTCCTGCGCCGAAGCCCACACTCAGCCCGTCGCCCACCCCGAGCCCGTCGCCGACCAAGAGCTGAGCGGCCGCGCGCTGACCGGTCCCGCGACGCAGGCGTAAGCCGCCGCGCCCGCGAAGTTCCGGCTGGCTAGTGCTGGATGAGGGGGCTGAGCTTGGCCGCCCGTTCGGCTGCGCCCTTCATGCCGAGCGATTCGAGCCAGTTGCCCAGCATCTGGTAGCCGCCTTCGGTGAGGACCGATTCCGGGTGGAACTGGACGCCGCACAGCGGGGCGGTGCGGTGCTGCAGCCCCATGACCACGCCGCTGGCGGTCTCGGCAGTGATTTCGAGGACGTCGGGAATGGACTCCCGAACGGCGGCCAGCGAGTGGTAGCGCGTGGCGGTGACGGGGGAGGGGAGCCCGGCGAAAACGCTGGAACCGTCGTGCTGCACCAGCGACGTCTTGCCGTGCATGAGCTCCGGCGCGTGCGTCACGATCCCGCCGTACGCCTCAGCGAGGGCCTGGTGCCCCAGGCAGACGCCGAACATCGGCTTGCTGTGCTCTCCGCACCACTTGATCAGCTCGATGCAGACGCCCGCCTCGGCCGGCGAGCCCGGACCGGGCGAGATGAGGACGCCGTCGCGCGTTTCCGCCATTTCGATGGCCTCGGCCAGCGTCACGTCGTCGTTGCGGACCACCGTGGTTTCGGCGCCGAGCTCCTGGAGATAGCCCACCAGGGTGTAGACGAAGCTGTCGTAGTTGTCCACGACGAGGATCTTGGTTGTGCTCATGGGTTGCTTGCCGCACCAATCGTTGAGTCGGTGAATTGTGTGAACTGGGACATCCAGGGAAACAGGAACTCGACCATCAGGAACAGGGCCCCGGCGATCAGCAACACTGAGGTGACAATGCGGAGCCAGAGGGGGCCCGGCAGGTGACGGAATATCCAGCCGTACATGTCAGCCTTCCCCCCGGGCACGTGCCACCTGGGCTGCGATCTCCGCCGGCGGTCCTGCGGAGGCCGGCTGCCAGTGGTCCAGCAGGGAGTAGGCGATGATCCGTTCCTGGGATCCGAACCGGGGGTTGCAGCTGGTCATGGTGAGAAAGCTTTCCGTGGGCCTGACGCCCGGCTGCGAGGGCACGGGCAGGAGGACATCGGCGTCGGTGGGCATCACGATCCGGTTGTTCCGGAATACGTAGACGTAGTAGCCGTCGCGTGTCTGGACGTAGATTTTGTCGCCGGGCACCAGCGTGTGGATGTTGTCCAGGACGGCACCGTGCGTCTGCCGGTGGCCGGCCACGGCGAAATTCCCCACCGCCCCGGGCATGGACGTGTTGCCGTAGTGGCCCAGGCCAAGGGTGTCCAGCACGTCCGCCGTGGTTCCCTCGACGATGGGCCGGGTGTAGTTTTCGCCGAACCGGGGGATATACATGATGCCGATCGTCCCGCCGTGGCCGGGAGCCGTGCCGACAGCGGGCTTGCCGTAATCCTTGGTTCCGGGCGCGGGGGCTGACGGGCTCGGGACCGGTGCGGGAGTGACCGGGCCGCCCAGCTCCCGCGCGAAGTCTTTGACCACTTCGCTTTGCTTGGCGTCCGAAGCCACGTTGGTCCACCACAGCTGCCAGGCGACGAAAAGCAGGAGCACGATGCCGGCCGTGATGAGCAGCTCGCCGAAGATCTGGACTGCTTTGCGCAGGATCACGACGCCGGTGGCCGGTACGGCGGCGGGCGCCGCCTTCTCCTGCAGTACCACGCGTTCTCCTCCAAGGCGGTTGCGGCGGGCGCCGGTGTGGCCTGAACTACAGCTAGAATTGGCTGCTAGTAAGACTTCAGACTTGACCAAGAGCACCCCGACCGCCGGCGATTTCCTTCCTGCAGGATATCAAGCCACGGTCCACACTCTTGATTCAGCCCGCCAAGGAGGACATGTGCCCGAGTCAAAGCCACGTAAGAAGACTGCCCGCCCGGCCGAGCCCGTCTCCGCCCAGGCGTACAAGCCGAACCCCGTCTGGTTTAAGCCCGTCATGTTCGGCCTGATGATCATCGGCCTGCTGTGGATCATCACGTTCTACATCAGCGAGGGACAGTTCCCCGTCCAGTCCTGGGAATCCTGGAACATCCTGGCCGGTTTCGGCATCGCCATCGCGGGCTTCCTGATGACCACCCGCTGGCGCTCCTGACCCGCGCCACTTCATGACGGTGGAAGGCATCATCATCGGCGACGATGGCCTGGCACGTCCGCTGTGGGCCTCGTCGGACCCCCTCATGCGCGAGTACTACGACACCGAGTGGGGCCTGCCCGTAAGGGATGAACAGGGCCTCTACGAGCGCATCAGCCTGGAGGCGTTCCAGGCGGGCCTGTCCTGGGCCACCATCCTGCGCAAGCGTCCCGCCTTCCGCGCGGCCTTCCACAATTTCCACCCGGAGACGGTTGCCGCGTTTACCGATGCCGACGTCGAACGGCTGCTCCAGGATCCGGGCATCGTGCGCAACAGGCTCAAAATCCGCGCCGCCATCACCAACGCGCAGGCAACCATTGCACTGCGTGCCGAGGGCGGGCTGGTGGACTTCGTCTGGCAGTTTCAGCCGGCCTCCACGCCGGAGCCTGTCACGTACGCCGACGTTCCGACGACGTCGGTGGAGTCCATCGCGCTCTCGAAGGCGCTAAGGAAAAAGGGCTTCGCCTTCGTCGGCCCCACCACCATGTTTGCCCTCATGGAGGCCATCGGCATGGTGGACACGCACCTCGTGGACAGCCACCGCCGCGGTACGTCCGGAGTCTGGCGCTCATAGCACGTCGCCGCCCACACCTCGGAGGATGGCTGACTCCGGTTTCGCTAGCTCAGGCCGGGCGCAACGACGAGCTGCACATCGTCCTCGTACAGGACCGTTCCCGGGTCATCCGAAGTCCACCCATGGGCACCGTCCACACATGTTGGTAACGATATCCACAGTGTGGATAAGCCGCGGCCCCCGGGCCCACCTGAAAGCCGCGCCAAGGCCTTCGCTGCCACCATTGTTGCGCCAGCGGGTTATTAACAGATGTGGAAAGTCTGTGGAAAACGTTGCCTGGCTACTCCTGCTTGCGCCGCACCGGGTGCTGGCTGGTGATCGACACCCGGTTGAACGCGTTCATGGCAATGGCCAACCAGCTGACTGCCGAGTACTGCTCGACCGACAGGTGGTCCCGCGCATAGCCGTCCTCAAGGTCCCGCTCCCGGGCGTCCGGAAGGTTCGTGATGCTCTCTCCCAGGGCCAGGGCCGCACGCTCGGTGCCGTCAAACAGGGCGGTGTCGCGCCAGGCGGACAGGACTGCGAGGCGCTGCACGGATTCACCGCCTTTCAGGGCGTCAGCCACGTGCATGTCCAGGCAATAGGCGCAGCCGTTGATCTGCGAGATGCGGACGTTCAGCAGCTCAATGACCTTGGGGTCCAAACCAGCCTCGAGGGCAGCCTCCTTGGCCTTCAGTCCCAGGCCGTTCAACGCGCGCCAGGCTGCAGGGTGCTCCTTGTCCAGGAAGACATGTTCGGTGGAGTGGTTACTCACGGGATACTCCTCGCAACATCGGGCCACGACCTCCGGGGTCCACGTGGCTGGCAACTCATCCGAGACTACACGCGGAGCGAAGTTATCCACTTAGCAACAGGCAGCTTCCCACAGGTTATCCACAGATGGGGATAACCTGTGGGATATTTGTGGGCGATCGCCGCGATTTAGGCCTTCACAGCACGCGTTTGTCGCGAACTAGATGCATGATAGTTATTAACACTGTGAATAACCCTGTTGAAAATGTGCGCGGCCGGTCCGGTTCGTCATGGGTTCACCGGCTGTCCATCCCGCATAAGCCGGGCTTCACGCCGCCGTGGTGGGGACAGGAGCGTCCAGAACCCGTCGTGTGCTGATAGATCGCCTTCCGGCACCGCGGAGCGTGGTCTTCCCGTCAAAGTTGTCCACTTAACCACAACTCCGCCGTGGCGGGTTATCCACATGTGTGGACGCCGCAGACCCCCGGAGCGCAAGAACCGCCAGTCCCGGCGGAATTTGGGCCGTCGAATGTTGAACTACAGCCGTGTAAGTTACCAACAGTGTGGATAAACCCTGTGGAAAACCCGTTCAAACCAGAAACCCCGCCTCGGACGAGGCGGGGTATGGCTGGGGGAAAAGGCCTGGACGGTGAAGCATTTACCGGTACCGGTGCGGCATTGCCTGGCGGGACCTTCCCGCGGAGTTCGGTCCGTGGCAGACGGTGTGGAAGCGGCACCGCCGATACGCGTCCGACGGAACGTGGGACCAGGTCCACGGGAAGCTTCTGGCCGAAGCGGACGCCGCCGGGGTGATCGACTGGACGGTTTCGGTGGACTCGACCATCAACCGAGCTCACCAGCACGGGACGAACCTTCCCCGCACCACAGGGGGAACTTCCGAATTACAAGAAACTGTCTGCTGAACAACCTGACCATGCGGTCGGCCGCTCCAGAGGCGGGCTGAGCACCAAGATCCATCATGCCTGCGACGGCCAGGGCCGCCCCCTGGCGATGATTCTTGGTCCCGGACAGGGTGGTGACTCGCCGATGTTCCCCGTCGTAATGGAGGCCGTCCGGGTGCCTCGCCTCGGCGGCGGCCGCGCCAGGACCCGGCCGGATGCCGTGATGGGCGACAAGGCCTACTCGTCCAGGGCGAACCGGTCACTGATGCGCGGACGGGGCATCAAAGCCGTCATCCCGGAGCCCTCCGACCAGATCGGACACCGCAAACGCCGCGGTTCACGCGGCGGGCGGCCCGTGAACTTCGACTCCGAGACCTACAAAGGCCGCAACACTGTCGAAAGATCCTTCAGCCTCTTCAAGCAATGGCGGAGCGTCGCCACCCGCTACGACAAACTCGCACTGACCTATCGAGCCGGCGTCGTCCTCTACGCCGTCGTCATCTGGCTACGCCAATAAGGAGACACGCCCTAGGCGCGGCGCGACGGTCTGTGCCCGTGCGGGGCTGGCGTCTGGCGGTTCAGCCGACGATGATGCGGAACCAGGTGGCCGCCACCAGCAGTGCCGCGACCAGGGCCAGGCCGCCTGCCTGCATGAGGTTGCGGCGGGGTCCACGCGGGGCGTAGGCGATCGCCGCAGCGCAGAGGCCACCCGTGATCAGGCCACCCAGGTGGGCCTGCCAGGCGATCTGGGGCACCAGGAAACCGATGACGCCGTTGATGGCGATGAGTACCCAGAGTTGCCTGGTGTCTCCGCCGCGGTGCCGCTGGACCACCAGCATGGCGCCGAAAAGCCCGAAGATGGCGCCCGAGGCGCCGACGACGCCTGTGATGGGCTGTCCCGGGACGTAGCCGGGTGTCAGCAGGAGATAACCGACTGAGCCGCCGATAGCGGACAGGAGATACACGGCAAGGAAGCGGGCTCGTCCGAGGAGCGGCTCCAGGGCCTGGCCGAACATCCACAGCATGTACATGTTCAGCGCGATATGCAGGATAAAGCCCTGCGAATGAAGGAAGGCCGACGTCAGCATGCGCCAGGGCTCGAACACCCCGTATTCCGGGGTGGCGTAGACGGTGGCGAAGGCCAGGTTTTGGTAGACCTCGTCGCCGGGAATCAGCCATTGCAGCACATAGAGCACGCCGCACAGGGCGATGATCCCGAACGTCACCAAAGGTTTGTCGGACGCGACGGCGCCGCCGTAGACCGTTCTGGCAGTCGGCGTCGTACGTTTTGCTTCGTTGACGCAGTCAACGCACTGGAATCCGACGGCGGCCGCCCGCTGGCACTCTGGGCATGCGGGGCGCCCGCAGCGCTGGCAGCTCACGTAGGAGGGCCGGTCCGGGTGCCGGGGGCACACGGGAACCTGCGCGGACGGCTCTGCCGACGGAATTCCGTAACTCATCGTGTGGGTTAGAGCTGCTCGACGTCGATGCTGTTGATCGTGACGTCCTCAACCGGGCGGTCGCCCATTCCGGTGCGGACGCCCTCGATTGCGTCAACAACCTTCTTGGACTCGTCGTCAGCTACTTCGCCGAAGATGCTGTGCTTGCCCTGCAGCCAGTCGGTGGGGATGGTGGTGATGAAGAACTGCGAACCGTTGGTTCCCTTGCCCATCTGGATGCCGGCGTTCGCCATGGCCAGCTTGTACGGGGCGTTGAAGGTCAGTTCCGGGTGGATCTCGTCGTCGAACTTGTAGCCCGGTCCGCCGACGCCGCGGCCCAGGGGATCGCCGGCCTGGATCATGAAGTCCTTGATGATCCGGTGGAAAATGGTGCCGTTGTACAGCGGCGTACCGGTCTTGTCTTCGCCGGTTTCCGGGTGCGTCCAAGGCTGCTCGCCCGTGGCCAGTCCGATGAAGTTCTTCACGGTCTTCGGCGCGTGGTTGCCGAAGAGGTTGACCACGATGTCGCCGAGGCTTGTGTGGATGGTTGCTTTTGCAGTTGCTGTGGCAGTCATAGCGCCATTGTTTCACGGAGGGTCAACGCGGAAGCGGCTGTAAAGGCAGTTCCGCGCTGGGTGAAATCGGCGCTGAATCCGCCGGAACGATAGCAGCCCGGGTCATCATCAACGTAGGCTAGCGACAGAGCCGTCACATTAATCGGGAGGTAGTTGTGAAGAAATCGGATCGTATTGCCCGCGAACTGGAGTTGTCGGTCAGTTCAGCGGTTGACACCGCGAAAGACAAGGTAGAGGCTGCCGTCGATTGGGCTGTGCCGCGCCTTCAGCATGGCATTGACACCGCTTCCCCCAAGATCCAGGAGGGGCTCAAATCGGCAGCCTACAACCTGGCCGACGGCGTCGCCACCGTGACACCGCGGCTGCAGGACGGGCTGGCGCAGCTGGCACCCAGGATCCACGACGCCGTTGAGGTAGCCACGCCGCGGCTGCACGAGGCCCTGGACAGGGCAACTCCCGTCATTGCCCAGGCCCGCGACCGCGTGGTGGTGGAATACCTTCCCCGCCTCTCGGACCAGATCGGAACCGCCTCCGAGGCAGTCCACCGCACCCTGGAGGGCGCTCCTGCCCGAGTGGACGCCGTGGCCCAGAAGCTCGGCGACGCCGGCATCATCCACACCATCCAGGAGCAGGCCCAGGTGGCCGGTGGCCATCTGAAAACAGCAGCCTCCGATGCCAGCAGGGCAGTGACCGGCAAGGCGCTGGTGCAGCCGGAGAAGCCCAAGAAGCGGGGCCTCCTGATTGTGGCTGTGATCGCCGCGGCCGTGGCCGCCGGCGTCGCTGCGTGGAAGGCTTCCAAGCCCGTGGAGGATCCCTGGAAGACCCCGGCACCCGTTACACCCACCCCGCCGGCCCCGTCCACGCCCACTGCGTCTGCACCGGTGGCTGAAACGCCTGCTCCCGTTCCCGCAGCCACCGTCAGCGAGTCCGCGGCCGGTTCGGCCGAAGCGGCCTCCGACGACAACGACGACGAGGGCCCCGACAAGGCGAAGCACGTTGCCGAGGATCCTGAAGGCGGCGCCGGCACACCTCCCACGGATGCCAAGACGGCAGTCAAGAACATTGCCGCCAACATGGACAACGGCGCCAGCAAGCCCGCCGGAACGTAAGTAACCAAAAGTAACAGCGTCACGCCCGCAACGGCGTGCAAAAGGAGGGGTCCCGCCTGGTGCGGGGCCCCTCCTGCCGCATCACCCGGAGTCAGGCCGCAATCGGCCAGGATGGGCCGGGCCGCCGGAACGAAATCCATCGGTGCTAAATTTGAGGTGATGTCACCCGATAGATCTTCCGAGGACGCCCCGCTTGATGCTCCGCAACCGCCGGGCGTATCAATCGTGATACCGGCATATAACGAGGAAAGCGTCATCCGGCAGTGCCTCATCGCCGCGGTGTACCAGTCAGTTCCCGCGCACGAGATCATCGTGGTGGACAACATGTCCAAGGACCGCACAGCTGCGATCGTGCTGCAGATGCAGCAGGAGTACCCGGAGAGCCCCATCATCCTGCTGAGCCAGGACACGACCCAGGGCCTCATCCCCACGCGCAACTTTGGCCTCGACCACGCCACCGGTGAAATCCTAGGCCGCATCGATGCGGACTCCGTGGTGGAACCAGACTGGGTGGAGCAGGTACAGAAGGCGTTTGCCGAGCTGTCCACGCAGGCCGCCACAGGTCCGGTTGTCTACTACGACATGCCCATGCGGCGCTTCGGCCTCAAGGCCGACGACAAGATGCGCCAGCTGATGCTGAAGCTGGCCAAGCACCAGTACCACTTCCTGTTCGGATCGAACATGGCCCTTCGGCGCTCTGCTTGGGAGACCATCCGGGACGAGACCTGCCTCGATGAGAAGGACGAGATGCACGAGGACATCGACCTCTCCCTGCATCTGGCCGACCACGACCTCAAGGTCCAGTACTGGCCGCAGATGGTCTCCGGAATGTCGGCCCGCCGGCTGGAAGACTCACCGCGTGACTACCGCTACTACGTGACCCGATTCGACCGTACCTACAAGGCCCACAACGTGAAGAAAATGGCCCTGAAGGCTCCCATGGTGGTGTTCTTCTCGGTGTACTTCCCAGCCAAGCTGCTGCGCGCCATCCACACCGTCAACACCAGCCAGCCTGCCCGCCGCGGCGGGCAGTAGCCTCAGGCCGGATTCAGGCCGGCCCAGCCTCGGACCGCGCCGTAGGACAGAGCTCAGTCAGTCCCCAGCCCAGTCAGTCTCCAGCTCAGTCAGTTCCAAGCTCCGCCAGCGGACGCCCCAGCGGCGGCCTGCCGCGCCCCGCCTTGCCGTTCCGCTGGCCCATCACGACGACGGCGAGCCCCACCAGGATCAGCGCTAGCCCGCCGTACGTCCCGGCCAGCAGCGTCTCATGCAGGAAGAAAGCCGCAAGCAGGGCTGCCCCGGGGATCTCGAGCAGGATGATCATCGAGACGAGCAGCGGGCTCATGGTGGCGAGCAGGTGGTTGAACGCCGTGTGACCCACCAGCTGGGCGCAGACGGTGATCGCGATGATCCCCAGCCAGCCGCCGGCGTCGAACCCCACCAGGGGTTGGCCGGTAGAGAGCGCCAGCAGCGCCACCAGCGCGGCGCACATGCCGTAGCAGAGCGCGGTGTACGTCCCCGTGGTCATGCTCTGGCGGGCCTTCCCGCCGGCCAGCGTGTAGATCCCGGCCAGGAGGCCGCCGGCCATTGCCAGCAGGTCGCCGAGCAGTGCCTCGGGCGAGGCTCCCATGTCGAAGCCGGTGATGGCCACCACGCCGCCAAAGGCTATTCCGAGGCCCACCAGCACCTGCCAGCGGTGCTTCACGCCGCGCACGAGCTGTATGACGGCAATCCAGGCTGACTGCAGGCACACCAGCGCCGTCGCAGCAGCCACCGACGTCAGCTGTAGGGAGGTGATGAAGCACGCGAAGTGCAGGGCCAGGGCCACAGCCGCAATGACCGACCAGCGGAATTCCTTGCCGGTGACGCGGCCGAACTGGTCGGGCTCCCTGATCAGCGTGGGCGAGGCCATGACGGCCGCGCCGATCGCGTTGCGCCAAAAGGCGATGGCGAGGGCGCTCACCGTGGTGGCACCCAGCGTTGCAGCGATGAGCGGTCCCGACGAAGCGACGCCGAGGACACCCAGGGCCGCAAGGAAAAAGTTCACGGTTCCACAGTAGTGCGCCGCGGCAGCTGATTCGGCCTGCCCAGAGAGCGCCGGCCGCTTGCGTTCCTACCCGGTTAAAGCAAAAGTCCCGGCCATTCCTGGCCGGGACTTTCTTATGGTGGAGGCACGGGGACTCGAACCCCGAACCCCCTGCTTGCAAAGCAGGTGCGCTACCAATTGCGCCATGCCCCCATAAGAAGCAACCCGTCAATCATACCCTAGTTCCGGAGGCCGGCTAACCAGCTTCCGGACCGGGGATCCGGACTATTCAACCGTATCGGTTGACTTACTCCAGACCGTTTTCCGGGCCTCGGACTCCTGCACCTTCTTGTAGAGCAGGACGCCTGCGACCGCAGCTGCAATAACCAGCAACTTCTTCACACGCACCCCGTTCCGGCCGGATTCTCTCGAATCCCACCTCAACTACATGAAACCTGTGCAGGTTCCGTGGGCGTACCAGGACTTGAACCTGGGACCTCTTCGTTATCAGCGAAGCGCTCTAACCGCCTGAGCTATACGCCCCGATGCCTCATCGGGCCGAGACATGACTTTACAGCACATCCCGGCCCGATCTCAAATCGAGGCATTCCACCGGAGTTTTTCCGCGGAATCGCGGGCTTTTTAGTCGTCCGTCAGCGTGACGCCGATGCCACCCACGAGGGTCGCGGAAATGTTGTAGAGCACCGCGGACAGCATGGACAGGGCCGTCAGCAGCACAACGTTGACCACGGCGATAATGGTCGCGAAGGAGGCCACCTGGCCCAGGGACGCGACCTTCTTCAGTTCGAAGCCGCCGCCCTCGGAGCCGGCCAGCGTCCCCAGGAGGCTGTCCACCTGGTCAAAGATTCCCGTGAGGTCCAGGACCGTCCAGAGAACGATGGCGGCTACCACGGTGACGATGCCGAGTGCCACGGACAGCAGGAAGGCCATCTTCAGCACGGACCAGGGGTCCACCTTGCTGACTAGGAGCCGCGCGCGGCGGACCTTTGCCTTCGGGGCGGGCTTGACCAGGCCGGGGGCGCCCTGGCCGGGGCGCTGACCCGGAGTGGCCGGGCGCTGGCCCGGCGTCGCAGGACGCTGCCCGGGGGCTGCAGGGCGTTGTCCCTGCGCGGGCCGCTGACCCGCACCCGCCGGCCGCTGACCGGGAGCAGCGGGGCGCTGTCCCGGAACGCCCGACGGCGTGCCCGGGCTCTGCTGCGGACGCACCGGGGCATTCACTCGGGGAGCGGATGCCGGCTGCCGTATCCCGCCGGGACCATTGCTGCTCGGCTTGGGAAATGAGTCGGAATTACTCACTCGTTACCTCCGGTGTTGTCTTCGTTCAGCTCGGCGTCGCTGCCCGCATCCTCGGATGCTGTGGCGGTTGCCGACTCTGCCTCTGCTGTTTCTGCCTCTGCGGACCCGTCTACGGGTCCGGCACCTTCAGCCAACGTTACGTCATCCTCCGGAGATTCCTCTCCCTCAATGCCGCGTTCGCTATTGCGGGCCACTTCGATGATGCGGTCGTTCTTGTCCGGTTTCGCGAAGATGACGCCCATGGTGTCGCGGCCCTTGGCCGGAACTCCTGCCACGGATGACCGGACTACCTTGCCGCCACCCATGACCACGAGGACTTCATCTTCCTCCT
The DNA here is from genome assembly GCF_039748055.1 of Burkholderia sp. RS01. Classification (NCBI taxonomy): domain Bacteria; kingdom Pseudomonadati; phylum Pseudomonadota; class Betaproteobacteria; order Burkholderiales; family Burkholderiaceae; genus Burkholderia; species Burkholderia sp. RS01. The sequence continues at coordinate 190,115 of NZ_JBDLAK010000006.1, read as the reverse complement.
GGACGATGAGGGCGCCGACCAGATCGCCGCGTTCCTCGGCAAGCTTGGCCACCTTGATGCCCAGGCCGCCGCGGCCTTGGAGACGGTACTCCTCGACGGCGGTGCGCTTGGCGTAGCCGCCTTCGGTCACGATAAAGACGTAGGAGCCTTCGGTGATGACGTTTGCCGCCAGGAGCTCGTCATCCTCACGGAATTTCATGCCCGTGACGCCCGACGTCGCCCGGCCCATGGGCCGGAGTGCGTCATCGGTGGCAGTGAAGCGGATGGACTGGCCCTTGCGGGACACCAGCATGAGGTCGTCCGTCTCGGAGACCAGCTGGGCCGAAACTAGTTCATCCCCGTCCCGCAGGTTGATCGCAATGACGCCGGCGGACCGGTTGGTGTCGTAGTCCTCCAGCCGGGTCTTCTTGACCAGACCCCGCTTGGTGGCCAGCACCAGGTAGGGCGAGTGCTGGTAGTCCTTCAGGTCCAGCACCTGGGCGATGTGCTCGTCCGGCTGGAAGGCCAGCAGGTTGGCCACGTGCTGGCCCTTGGCGTCGCGTCCGGCCTCGGCGAGTTCATAGGCCTTGGCCCGGTAAACGCGTCCCAGGTTGGTGAAGAAGAGCAGCCAGTGGTGGGTGGTGGTAACGAAGAAGTGCTCCACGACGTCGTCGCCGCGCAGCTGCGCGCCCTTGATGCCCTTGCCGCCGCGATGCTGCGAGCGGTAGTTGTCGCTCCGGGTCCGCTTGACGTAGCCGCCGCGGGTGATGGTAACCACCATTTCCTCTTCGGGAATCAGGTCCTCCATGGACATGTCACCGTCGTAGCCCATGAGGATCTTGGTGCGGCGGTCATCGCCGTGCTTGGCCACGATTTCCGCGAGCTCGGTGCTGATGATCTCGCGCTGGCGTTCCTCGGAGGCAAGGATCGCGTTGAATTCGGCGATCATGGCCTCGAGTTCGGCATGGCGGTCCTGGATCTTCTGGCGTTCCAGGGCAGCGAGCCGGCGGAGCTGCATGTCCAGGATTGCCCTGGCCTGCAGTTCATCGATATCCAGCAGTTCCATCAGGCCGTCGCGGGCCGCCTCCGTCGTGTTGGAGGCCCGGATCAGGGCGATGACCTCGTCCAGCATGTCCAGGGCCTTCAGGAGCGCGCGCAGGATGTGCGCCTCTTCCTCGGCCTTGCGCAGGCGGTACCGCGTGCGCCGGGCAATGACATCGAGCTGGTGGGTGACCCAGTGCCGGATAAAGGCATCGAGGCTGAGAGTGCGCGGCACGCCGTCCACGATCGCCAGCATGTTCGCGCCGAAGTTTTCCTGCAGCTGCGTGTGCTTGTAGAGGTTGTTCAGCACCACCTTTGCCACGGCGTCGCGCTTGAGCACAATCACCAGTCGCTGGCCCGTGCGTCCCGAGGTCTCGTCACGGAGGTCGGCGATGCCCTGGACCTTGCCGTCCTTGACCAGTTCGGCGATCTTGATGGCGAGGTTGTCCGGGTTGGCCTGGTACGGCAGCTCGGTGACCACGAGGCAGGTGCGCCCCTGCAGTTCCTCCACGTTGACCACGGCGCGCATGGTGATGGATCCGCGGCCGGTACGGTAGGCGTCTTCGATGCCCCTGTGCCCCAGGATGGTGGCGCCGGTGGGGAAATCGGGTCCCTTGATGCGCAGCAGCAGTTCTTCGAGCAGCTGCTCGCGGCTCGCCGTGGGATTGGCCAGGTACCACTGGACGCCGTCCGCAACCTCGCGGAGGTTGTGCGGCGGGATGTTCGTGGCCATGCCGACGGCGATGCCTGAGGATCCGTTGACCAGCAGGTTGGGGAACCGTGCCGGGAGGATGGTGGGTTCCTGGTTCTTACCGTCGTAGTTGTCCTGGAAGTCGACGGTTTCCTCATCGATGTCACGGACCATCTCCATGGCCAGCGGCGCCATTTTGGTTTCCGTGTACCGCGGTGCGGCCGCGCCGTCATTGCCGGGTGAGCCGAAGTTGCCCTGCCCCAGCGCCAGCGGGTAGCGCATGGTCCAGTCCTGGATCAGGCGGACCAGGGCATCGTAAATGGCGGTGTCGCCGTGGGGGTGGTACTGGCCCATGACCTCGCCCACCACACGAGCGCACTTGTTGAAGGAGCGGTCGGGGCGGTAGCCGCCGTCGAACATGGCGTAGAGCACGCGCCGGTGCACGGGCTTGAGGCCGTCCCGGACGTCAGGGAGGGCGCGGCCCACAATGACGGCCATGGCGTAGTCGAGGTAGGACCGCTGCATCTCCGTCTGGAGGTCAACCTGCTCCACGCGGTCGATCAGCACGTCGCCTTCCAGCACCGGCTCCGTGGCATCTGCGGATTCCGCGGGAACCTCGGGGGTTTCGTCACTCATAATCTGTATTTTCCGTTTCAGGTATATGTCGGATCTGGAATATTAGGCGCGAACTAACGCTAAATATCCAGGAACCTGACATCCTTGGCGTTCTGCTGAATGAAGTTACGGCGCGATTCGACGTCCTCGCCCATCAGGACCGCAAAAATCTGGTCCGCGGCCGCGGCGTCTTCCATAGTGACCTGCAGGAGGGTACGCCGGTCGGGGTCCATCGTGGTGTCCCAAAGCTCGGTGTAGTCCATCTCGCCGAGGCCCTTGTAGCGCTGAATCCCGTTGTCCTTCGGGATACGGCGTCCGGCCGCCTGCCCGGAGACAAGCACGGCGTCACGTTCGCGGTCGCTGTATACGTAGTCGTGCGGCGCGTTGGACCACTTGATCCTGTACAGCGGAGGCTGCGCGAGGTAGACGTAGCCGTTTTCGATGAGCGGGCGCATGTAGCGGAAGAGCAGGGTCATCAGCAGGGTGGTGATGTGCTGCCCGTCCACGTCGGCATCGGCCATGAGCACAATCTTGTGGTATCTCAGCTTGCTCAGGTCAAAATCCTCGCCGATGCCGGTGCCGAAGGCCGTGATCATGGACTGGACTTCGTTATTGCCCAAGGCCTTGTCCAGGCGCGCACGCTCCACGTTGAGGATCTTGCCGCGGAGGGGCAGGATTGCCTGGGTCTCCGGGTTTCGCCCGCGCTTGGCGGATCCGCCGGCGGAGTCGCCCTCCACCAGGTAGACCTCGCACTTCGACGGGTCCTTCGAGGAGCAGTCCGAGAGCTTACCGGGCATGCCGAAGGATTCCAGGGGGCTCTTGCGCCGCGCGTTGTCGCGGGCCTTGCGGGCGGCCATGCGTGCCTGGGCCGCGGAAATGGCCTTGCGGATGACGTCGCGGGCGGGGCCGGGATTGCGCTCCAGCCAGTCACCGAGCTGATCGGTGACCACGCGCTGCACGAAGCCCTTGACCTCGGAGTTACCCAGCTTGGTCTTGGTCTGGCCTTCGAACTGCGGCTCGGCCAGCTTTACGGAGATGACCGCCGTCAGGCCCTCGCGGATATCATCGCCGGTGAGGTTTTCTTCCTTTTCCTTGATGATGCTCTTGTCCCGCGCATAGCGGTTGATGAGCGAGGTCATCGCGGCCCGGAAGCCCTCTTCGTGGGTGCCGCCCTCGTGCGTGTTGATGGTGTTGGCGTAGGTGTGGACGCTCTCCGAATACGCGTTGGTCCACTGCATAGCCATTTCCACGGCGATCTTGCGTTCCGTGTCCTCGGTTTCGAACGCAATGACGTCCTCGTGGACGACGTCCACCTTCTTGCCGGAGTTCAGGTGCTTGACGTAGTCCAGCAGGCCGTCGTTGTACTGGTACACCACTGTGCGGTGCTCGGCGTTGACTTCACCCTCCGTGGCCACGGCGTCGAGGTCCAGATCGTCGTCCTCGCCGGGTTTGGTGGTGACGCGCTCATCCGTGAGTGTGATGCGGAGGCCCTTGTTGAGGAAGGCCATCTGCTGGAAGCGTGCACGCAGCGTCTCGAAGTCGAACTCGACTGATTCGAAAATGGTCGGGTCGGCGTAGAACGTCTGGGTGGTGCCAGTTTCGTCCGTTTCCTCGCCCATGACCAGGTCTCCTTGGGGCTTGCCGCCGTCGGCGAAGGACATCCGCCAGACGTGGCCCTGTCTGCGGACTTCGGTGTCCACCCAGCGGGAGAGCGCGTTGACCACGGAGATGCCTACCCCGTGGAGGCCGCCGGACACGGCGTATCCGCCGCCGCCGAATTTGCCGCCGGCGTGCAGGATGGTCATGACCACCTCGACGGTGGGCTTGCCTTCGCTCGGGTGGATGTCCACCGGAATGCCGCGGCCGTCGTCGGATACCTTGACGCCGCCGTCGGCCTGGAGGACGACCTCAATGTGCGTGCAGTATCCGGCGAGGGCCTCGTCCACCGAGTTGTCCACCACTTCGTAAACAAGGTGGTGCAAGCCGCGCAGGCCAGTGGAACCGATATACATGCCGGGCCGTTTGCGCACGGCCTCAAGGCCTTCGAGAACGGTGATGTCGCTGGCACCGTATTCCCGCGGTGTCACCGCTTCCGCCGGCGTGTCAGGCGTCGGGGCATCTTCCGTTGCGGTTTCCACTGCCTGGATATCTGCATTGTCGTTAGCCACAGGCGCTTTCGACTCCTCTGTTTCGATGATGGCCGGCTGATGCCGTCTCCCGAGGGAAAGGCTTCCGCCGACAGGCACGTCACTGATAGCGCCGGCTACTCGATTGACCTGCGGACCCGTCTTCCGCCGCTGGAATCGCGCGGGAAAACGGACTCAGTCAACGTTTCACCGGCGCCCAGTTATCTACGGAGATTCTATCGCGAAAGGGGCACGATTCCCGCATTCCGGGGCCTCGAACGGCTGGCAATGTGCCGCTCGCTGGCCATTGACCCCGCCTGCAAGGCCCCAGCGGTCCCGTCTTTGGGTTCCTATACGACTCACGGCGGTTTGAACGCCCTACACGCCGTTTGCGCATTTTTCAAGGGATCCGGCACCGGGCCGGGCCGCGATCCCTTGCGATAGCAGGCTATCCGTACGTGTCCCGGGGCCCGCGGCCATTGACCGTGCGCCCGCCCTTGCGCCAATTCGGCGCCGCCGGCCCAAGGACCTGAATGCTGGTGACCACGCCGTCGCCCAGTTCTGTTCGGAACTTGTCGAGCAGGCTGATACTCAGCAGCCGGAGCTGGGTGGCCCAGGCCGTGGAGTCGCACCGCACGTGCAGCGTGGTGTCGGTGAAGCTTTCGGGCGTACAGTGCGCCGCGATTTCCGGGCCTACGAGGGTCGGCCATTCCGCCATGACCGAACCGACGGCAACGGGTGAGGTCCAGCCGCGCTCTGCCACCAGCCGGCCCACCACCTTACCGAGCCCCAAGGGATCACGGCCGGTGGAATGGAACTGGCTGAAGCCGCGCGTGCTCCGCCCGGAGGTGCGGGGCTTCTGGCTGCTGCCGGAGCGCGGCGCGGCCCGGCGGACCTCGCCGCGGGCGGCTGCGGCGTCGCGCATTCTGTTCAGGGCCGACTGCGCGGCATCGATTTCATCGGGATCGCGGCCGGGCTGCAGGCCGCCGTCCTTATCCCTGTTCATCGATTCCTCCCGGGATAACCTTCACCCGCCGCCCGGTCAGTTCTTCCGGAATATCGGCATCGACGGCGGCGGTCACCAGCACCTGCTCGGCACCAGCAACGATTGCGGCCAGTTTACGCCGCCGCTGCACATCGAGCTCGGCAAAAACGTCATCCAGGATGAGGATGGGCGCCGAACCACCGGTGCGGGCGTCGTCCAGCATGACGTAGTAGGAGGCGAGCCGCAGGGAGAGGCACATGGACCAGGTCTCACCATGCGAGGCATATCCCTTGGCGGGTGCCTGGCCGAGGACCAGTTCCAGTTCATCCCGGTGCGGTCCCACGAGCGAGATGCCCCGCTCGAGTTCCTTGCGGCGGGACGCCGCGAAGGCGCGCACATAACGTTCGGTGAGCTCATCGACGGACAGTAGCCGCAGGTCCTCAACCGGGTCTCCTGCTGCAGACGATTCGGCTCCTGCGGCCGCCGGTGCGCCGTCGTCGTCGATCATGTTCTGGAGCGTGGACCGGTAGACGGCGTCCGCGGCCTTGGACCCGTCGGTGAGCTGGGCGTACGCGTTGTTAAGATGCGGGCGAAGGCGCTCCACGAGTTCCAGCCGGGCATGCAGCAGCTCCGCTCCCGCGCGCGCCATGTGCTGGTCCCAGACATCCAGGGTGGCCTCATGGCCGGACGTGAACTTGCCGGCACGCGCAGATTTAAGCAGGGCGTTGCGCTGTTTGAGCACACGGTCGTAGTCGCTCCTCGTAGCGGCGTGCCGGGGCACGAGGCTGACCAGCAACTCGTCGAGGAAGCGTCGCCGGCTGGAAGGATCACCCTTAACGAGTGCCAGATCCTCGGGAGCGAAGAGGACCGTGTGGCAGATGCCCAGGAGGTCCCTCGCGCGGACCGGGTTGCTGCGGTTGATGCGTCCGCGGTTGGCCCGGCCGCCGTTGATCTCCAGCTCCAGGACCGTGGACTGTTCCCCGCGCACCAGTTTAGCCCGGATCATGGCCCGTTCGGTTCCGAAGCGCAGCAGCGGGGCGTCCGCACTGACCCGGTGCGAACTCAGCGTCGCCAGGTAGCCGATTGCTTCCATCAGGTTGGTTTTGCCAATGCCGTTGGAACCCACCAGGACGGTGACGCCGGGTTCCAGCCGGAGGTCAACCTGGGCGTAACTGCGGAAATCGGTCAGGGACAGGTGTTCTAGGTACACAAGATCTTCAAATTCTCGGGAGCCCTCATTCCGGGACCCTGCGGATCCCGGGCTCGGTGTTACTTGGCCGGCCGGGTGGCATGACCGCCAAACTGCTGGCGCAAGGCGGACACCATCTTCATGGCCGGTGAATTGTCCTCGCGAGATGAGAAGCGCGCGAACAGCGCGGCGGTGATGGCCGGGGCCGGAACCGCGTTCGCGATGGCTTCCTCCACGGTCCAGCGGCCCTCGCCGGAGTCCTCGACGTAGTCATCGATCGAGGCCAGGCCCGGATCTTCGTCCAGGGCCTTCACCATGAGGTCCAAGAGCCAGGAACGGACAACCGTACCCTTTTGCCAGGCCCGGAAAGTGCCGGGAAGATCGGTGATGATGTCCTTGGCAGCGAGGAGCTCATAGCCCTCGGCGTAAGCCTGCATCAGGCCGTACTCGATGCCGTTGTGCACCATCTTGGCGTAGTGGCCTGCGCCGACGCCACCGACATGGACGAAGCTGTCGGCCCGCTCGCCTTCCGGGCGGAGGGCGTCAAAAACGGGCAGCGCGCGCTCGATGTCTTCTGCATCTCCGCCGGCCATCAGGCCGTAGCCGTTCTGGAGTCCCCAGACGCCGCCGGAGACGCCGCAGTCGGCGAAGCGGATTCCTTTTTCGGCCAGCGCGGCGCCGTGCTTCTGGTCCTCGGTGAAGCGCGAGTTGCCGCCGTCGATCACCAAATCGCCGGGCTGCAGCTTCACGCTGAGTTCGGTGATGACAGCGTCAGTGATGTCCCCGGACGGGACCATGACCCAGACCAGGCGCGGAACCGGAACGGCCGCAATGAGTTCGTCGACGGAGGACACATCGGCGACGTCGGGGTTGCGGTCGTAGCCCGTGACCTCAACGCCGCCTTTGCGCAGCCGTTCGCGCATGTTGAAACCCATTTTGCCAAGGCCGATCAGTCCGATGTGCACGGTGTGAGCTCTTTTCTGCGCTGGTGGTGGAGGTGCTGCGGTGGTGCACCCAACTGGGTCGCACTGGGTGTCGTTTTGGGTGCCCTTGACGACATCAGCTGCTACTTAGTTGGGCAGCCGGACCGGCATCACGAGGTAGCGGTAGTCGTCCTGGTCGTCTCCGTCGGCGTCAACCTGAGCGGTGATCATGGCCGGCTTTGGCGCGGTGGTGAACGAGAAACGGACGTATTTCGTTTCGATGACGCTCAGGCCCTCAACGAGGTAGTGCGGGTTGAACGCCACGGTGATGTCGTCGCCGGACAGCTGCGCTTCGAGTTCCTCGGAGGCCTGCGCATCCTCGCCGGTGCCGGCGTCAAGGTGGAGCTGGCCCTGGGTGAACGCGAGGCGGACGGGGGTGTTGCGCTCGGCAACGAGTGACACGCGCCGGACTGCTTCGACCAGTTCCTGGGTCTGCACGGTGGCATGGATCGGCGTGGAGTCCGGGAACAGGGAGCGGATCTTGGGGTAGTCGCCGTCGACCAGCAGCGATGTCGTGGTGCGTCCGCCGCTTTCAAACCCGATGAGGCGGCTGTCGTCGTCGGCAATGGCGAGGTTGATGTCCCCGCTGCTGCCGAGCGTCTTCGCAACCTCGTTGAGGGTCTTTGCCTTGACCAGCGCACTCGTGGAAATGCCGGGGGTGACCGGCTTCCACGGCACTTCCCGCATGGCCAGGCGGTAGCGGTCGGTGGCCAGGAGCGTGATGAGGTCATCCTCGATCTCCATGCGCACGCCGGTGAGGATGGGCAGGGTGTCGTCCTTGCTGGCGGCGATGATCACCTGGGAAACAGCCTGGGCGAAGGAATCGCCGGCGACAGTGCCGCTGATGGTGGGCAGGGCCGGCAGCGGCGGATATTCGGCTTCCGGCATGGTGGCCAGGTGGAAGCTGCTTCGGCGGCACGTAAGCGTCACTTTGTTGCCGTCGGTTACCACCTCGACGGGGGCGGACGGAAGGCTGCGGCAGATGTCGGCGAGCAGCCGGCCCGAGACCAGGATGGTGCCTTCCTCCGCGATGTCGGCAGGGATTTCAAGCCTGGCCGACGTCTCGTAGTCAAAGCTCGACAGGCTCACAGTTCCGGACTCGGCCTTGAGGAGCAGGCCGGACAGGACCGGTACCGGCGGCCGCGGAGACAACGATCGGGCTGTCCACGTTACGGCTTCTGCCAGGACGTCCCGTTCGACTCTGAACTTCACGGAAGGGTGCCGCCTTTCATTGCTGCTGCCATTTTCTGAACGGGAACTCCTGCGTGGAGTCCACAAAACCGTTGCTCCCGGAACGCCGGAACCTGCATGGTCCGCACTTGCTGGACCACTGGAAGACCCGAGGATGGGAGCGCTGCTGACAGCTTAGCCGGAACATCGGGGATTTCCCCATCCCCGTCAATGACCTCGGCCCCTCGGGGGCAGGGGCCCGGAGGCGTGTGGGGCAGGGAACGAGATTGTTGTTTGAGGGAATTTCAATTTTTTGGGATTAGTAGTGTTAATAACTGCTGTGGAAACTGTGGATAACCCCGTCCCACTGCTGGAATCCGCGGTTAAGCCCTGTTCATGGACTGTGGGCGGAGCACGTTTTAAACAGGCTGTGGATGGGGATAACATTTTTGGCCGTTTCCGTGATCCACAGACACCTTAAGGGTTTTAAGCCCATTAACCGCGGTTGTCCCCTTAACTGTCCACAGGGTTATCCACACGTGCCTGTTAATAAGGTTAAGAACCGAGGGTCAGGAGTCGCGCTGCTGCTGCTTGATCCGGTTGGTCAGCTCGGTGACCTGGTTGTAGATCACACGGCGCTCAGCCATAAGCTCGCGGATCTTGCGGTCGGCGTGGATCACCGTGGTGTGGTCCCGGCCGCCGAGTTCCTGGCCGATCTTGGGCAGCGACATGTCCGTCAGCTCGCGGCACAGGTACATCGCGATCTGACGGGCCGTGACCAGCGTCCGGGTCCGTGACTTGCTGCAGAGCTCTTCCATGCTGAGCTTGAAGTACTCGGCCGTCTGCGTCAGGATCTGGCTCGAGGTGATCTCCTGCGCGCCGTCATCGGTGATGAGGTCCTTGAGGACCATCTCGGCCAGGGCAACATCCACCGGCTGGCGGTTGAGGCTGGCGAAGGCCGTGACGCGGATGAGGGCGCCTTCGAGTTCGCGGATGTTGCTGGAGATCTTGGAAGCGATGTATTCCAGGGCGTCGTCCGGAGCGGAGAGACCTTCGCTGAGGGCCTTCTTCCGGAGGATGGCGATGCGGGTTTCGAGTTCCGGCGGCTGGATGTCGGTCAGCAGGCCCCACTCGAAGCGCGACTTCATGCGGTCCTCGAAGCCGGCCAGCAGCTTGGGCGGCTGGTCGGACGTGATCACAACCTGCTTGTTGTTGTTGTGCAGGGAGTTGAAGGTGTGGAAGAACTCCTCCAGGGTCCGGTCCTTGCCGGCGAGGAACTGGATGTCATCGATCAGCAGCACATCCACGTTGCGGTACGTGGTCTTGAAGCTGGCGCCCTCATCGTCACGGATCGAGTTGATGAAGTCGTTGGTGAATTCCTCGGAGTTCACGTACCGGACGCGGATGCCGCTGTAGAGGCGCCGGGCGTAGTGGCCGATCGCGTGCAGCAGGTGGGTCTTGCCCAGTCCGGAGTCGCCGTAAATGAACAGCGGGTTGTAGGCCTTCGCGGGCGCTTCGGCCACCGCCACGGCGGCGGCATGGGCGAACCGGTTCGATGAGCCGATCACGAAGGTGTCAAAAACGTACTTGGGATTCAACCGGCCGAACTCGTGGGAAGTGCTCGGCAGCATGGGCTGCGGCTTCAGTTCCACCGACGGGTCGGCAGCGAGGGAAAGCTCGACGGCGGGTTCCGGCTCTTCGTGGACGGGCACCAGATCGGTGTCAACGTCGATGGCGCAGCGGATGTCGTCTGAGAAAACATTGCGGAGCGCGTCGTCGAGTGCGTCCTTGACCTGGGTCTGCAGCACTTCCCTGGTGAGTTCATTGGGCACGGCCACGAGGAGGGTGGAACCGATGAGGCCCTGCGCCTGGGCCAGGATGACAAAGCCGCGCTGCCTCGGGGAAACACGGTCGTCCTGCTCAAGAAGGGTCACCACGCGCCGCCAGGAACTTCCGACAGTATTGGCGTGGTTGGCTTCGTCTACTGTCATCAATCGGGTTCCTCAAAGCTTGCTTACCTGCATTACATGCAGCCGCAAGCCTGGATCCAGGGTGCTGTCCCGGCTTCATCCACAGGGTTATGCACAGTCCGTGGATAATCGGCTACTGGGCCACTCTAGGGGATGAAAAGGCCAGAAGATAGCTGGGAAGTGGCTTGTGGATAATTACACCGTTGTGGTTCGAAAAAGGGGCTTGTGACCCACTTCATCCACAGGCTGGGGACACCGGTTAGCCACAGTTGGGGAAAGGTGGCGGGCCACCTCCCGGTTTGACTCGGGGTCGCAGTTTGGCCTAACGTTGTGGAGTCCTTTGTGCCTGCTTTCTGACCCCATTTTGACCTTCCAGACGCCCAGCGTTCCGGGAAATCGGGGGAAGCAGACACATACAAAACTTAGCGTCGGCCAGTTCTTCCCCTTTTTTGATCGGGTGGGCGCACCTTTGATCCACTGGAGTAACTAACGTGAGCAAGCGGACTTTTCAGCCGAATAACCGCCGTCGGGCCAAGAAGCATGGCTTCCGCCTTCGTATGCGCACCCGTGCAGGCCGCGCCATCCTGGCCGCCCGCCGCGGCAAGGGCCGCATCGAACTGTCGGCCTAAATACTGACTCGTCGGTTATCTTTCCTTTGCGAGTTTAACGGTGCTGGCCACCAGGAACCGTCTGAGGACTTCAACCGATTTTTCAACAACTGTACGTTCCGGCGTCCGCAATGGACGCCGGAACGTAGTCTTATATACGGCAACTATCGGGGCCGATGAACCCAGCAGAATCGGGTTCATCGTTTCCAAGGGTGTCGGGAACGCTGTTGCCAGGAACCTCGTTAAGAGGAGACTTAGGGAAGCCGGTGCTGTCTCGCTGCGCGAGTACGGTACCGGGTTCGCTATTGTGGTGCGTGCCCTGCCTGCCTCGGCGACTGCCAGCTGGCAGGAACTGCTGGCGGATTACAACGCTGCCTTGGAAGTAACCATGAGGCGGCTGGGTGGCCGCCATCCAAAGTCGGCTGCATTGCGATCGAACGGAACAACACAGGAAGGGACACAGCGTGCTTGACCTGACTGGCGCCGTCGTCCCCTTCCTTAAGTCCGCTGCAGCGGCTGCCGGCAGATTCGTCTGGAACCTGCCGCGCAATATCCTCATTCTTCTGCTGATGGCCTACCGCAAGGTGATTTCGCCCTTGTACGGGCAGGTCTGCCGCTTCTTTCCTTCGTGCTCGGCCTATGCGCTGGAGGCAATCACGGTTCACGGAGCCGTCAGGGGAAGCTGGCTTGCAGCCAAGCGACTGGTGCGCTGCCACCCTTGGAACGCCGGCGGAGTGGACCATGTCCCCGCCGGCCACCGCGAATGGCCAGACAACCAGACCCCCACAATTGTTGTGCTGAACAACCCGGATAAGTACCTGGCTGCTCGGACTGATGGAGAAGGCCGCCTTGCGGCCTAACGAATAGGGATATCGCATGGACATCTTTGGAACAATCATGGCTCCGTTCAAGTGGCTGGTTTCAGTCATTATGGTCGGCTTCCATGACGGACTGAGCTTCATCGGCTTGCCGGCCGCGAACGGCTGGACATGGACGCTGTCCATCATTGGGCTGGTGTTGGTCATCCGTGCCGCCCTGATCCCCGTGTTCGTCAAGCAGATCAAGGCCCAGCGAGGCATGCAGTTGCTGCAGCCTGACCTGAAGAAACTGCAGGACAAGTACAAGGGCAAGACCGATCAGCTGTCCCGCCAGGCCATGGCGCAGGAACAGATGGCCATGTACAAGAAGCACGGGACCAACCCGTTCTCGGCGTGCCTTCCGATGCTGATCCAGATGCCGTTCTTCTTCGCCCTGTTCCAGGTGCTCTCCGGCATCAGTACGGCCAAGGCCGGCGGCCAGGGCATCGGTGCCATGAGCGTCGAGCAGGTCAGGCAGTTCGACGAGTCCAGCATCTTTGGCGCTCCGCTCTCCGCATCCCTGCTTCACGGCAGCACCGCAGGCGGTGAGGTTGCCGTTTGGATCCTCTCGATCGTGATGATCCTGGCCATGACGGCGTCGCAGTTCATCACGCAGAAGCAGATCATGGCCAAGAACATGTCCGAAGAGGCCATGGCCAGCCCGTTTATGCGCCAGCAGAAGATGATGCTCTACATCCTTCCCCTCGTCTTCGGCGTCGGCGGAATTAACTTCCCCATCGGTGTCCTCATCTACTGGACCACCACCAACCTGTGGACCATGGGCCAGCAGTTCTTTGTCATCCGCCGCATGCCCACGCCGGGATCCCCCGCCGCGAAGGCCCTGGCCGAGCGCCGTGCCGCGAAGGGCCTGCCGGTGCTCCCCATCCTGGGAGGCAAGAAGGCCGACGCCGAGGCTGAGGCCGCTGCCGCCGCTGCGGTTTCGGAAGCCCGCAGCCAGCGCATACAGCCACAACGTAAGAACAGGAAGAAGAAGTAATGTCTGTTGAGAGCTCTGAGCACGCACTTTCCGCTGATGTCAGCGAAGACCAGGACGACGCCACCGAGGCAGTGAACGCCGGTAAGGGTACGTCTGCGAGCCGCCTTGAAGAAGAAGGCGACGTTGCGGCCGACTACCTGGAAGAACTGCTTGATATCGCCGACATCGACGGCGACATTGACATCGAGGTCCGCAACGGACGGACCTACATCTCCATCGTCACCGAGGAAGAATCGGCCGGCCTGGAGAACCTGGTGGGCAAGGATGGCGAAGTACTGGAAGCACTCCAGGAGCTGACACGTCTTTCGGTTCTTTCCGCAACGGAAAACCGGTCACGCCTGGTGCTCGACATCAACGGGTACCGCAAAGAACGCGCGGGCCACCTGCAGAAGATCGCCGAGGATGCCGTGGCGTCCGTCAAGGAAACCGGTGAGGCCGTCGCACTGGAGCCGATGAGCGCCTACGAGCGCAAGATCGTGCACGACGCCGTTGCCGATCTCGGGTTCGTAAGCGAGTCCGAGGGCGAAGGCGCCGGCCGGCACATCGTCGTCTCTGCTGACTGAACAGCCGGCTGGACTACTGATGGTGGAAATTACTGCGGCCGAGCGCCAGGCAGCGGAAAAGATCTTCGGCGATCGCCTTGGCCTGGCCGAGCGGTATGTGGAGCACCTCGCCACGTCGGGAACCGAACGTGGACTCATCGGTCCCCGGGAAGTTCCCCGGCTGTGGGGACGCCACGTCCTGAACTGTGCGGTTATTGAGAGCGAAATTGCGCACGGAAGCCACGTGGCCGACGTCGGCAGCGGAGCCGGCTTGCCGGGCCTTTGCCTGGCCATCGCCCGCCCGGATCTGGAGCTGACCCTCATTGAACCGCTGGAGCGGCGGGTCATCTGGCTGCAGGAGGTCGTTGACGATCTCGGCCTGAGCAATGTTACGGTTATGCGCACCCGGGCCGAACTGGCTGTCGGGATGGTGAAGGCGGACGTTGTGACCGCCCGGGCAGTGTCGGCGCTGAGCAATCTGGCTGGCCTGACTATTCCGCTGTTGGATGGCGACGGTGAAGTCGTAGCCATCAAGGGGCGAAGCGCCGCCGAGGAAATTGAAAAGGCCGCCAAGGTGATCCGCAAGCTTGGCGGTGTGCAGACTTCCGTAGTGACAGTGGGGCAGGATCTGCTGGAGGAACCCACCACCGTCGTTCGAATTGTAGTGAAGAAGACGCGAAAGATCGTCTAGCCAAGGCCCGTTGCCACAGGTCTTGGGGGCGTAGCGGTTAGGCTAGAGAACGGCAGCAAAAGCCGAACGAGAGTGAGTGTGTCCCAGTGACCAGTAGCGAAACCTCCACGCAGCGGATCCCCCCGTTCGTGTCCTTGGGGTCGGCGCGCGCCTTTGGTGTACCCTCGGTCGCTATGGCTTCGAATCACTTGAATTCGGTTGCGGTCCTGAACGCGTCGAAGGTTTCACGTGAAACACCGGCCACCGGCAACGTACTGGACACCTTGGACGACTCAAGCCCCATCGCCCGCGAACTTGCGCATGAGAACAAGCGCCGGGAGAGGCTCCTGGGCCGCAATCTCCCGAAGCCCGAGAAGACCCGCATCTTCACAGTCTCAAACCAAAAAGGTGGCGTGGGTAAGACCACCACCACGGTCAACATCGCAGCCGCACTGGCTGCCGCCGGGCTGAACGTCCTCGTTATCGACATCGACCCGCAGGGAAACGCTTCCACCGCGCTGGGCATCGAACATCATGCTGAAGTCGACAGCATCTACGACGTCCTGATCAATGACATGGCGCTGGAGGACGTCGTGGCTCCGTGCCCCGACATCAGCAACCTCATTTGTGCTCCTGCCACTATTCACTTGGCAGGCGCCGAAATCGAACTGGTGTCCCTCGTGGCCAGGGAGCAGCGACTCCGCCGAGCCATCGACGTTTACGCCAAGTCCCGCCAGAAAAAGGGCGAAGAACGCCTGGACTACATTTTCATCGACTGCCCGCCGAGCCTTGGCCTGCTGACGGTGAACGCATTCTGTGCTGCGGGCGAGGTCCTAATCCCCATTCAGTGCGAATATTATGCGCTGGAAGGCCTCAGCCAATTGCTGAAGAACATCGAGATGATCCAGAAGCATTTGAATGCTGATCTTGAAGTTTCCACCATTCTGCTGACCATGTATGACGGCCGGACCAACCTGGCCGCGCAGGTGGCCGCGGAGGTCCGCCAACATTTCCCGGACCAGGTGCTGGGTGCCGTTGTCCCGCGCTCTGTGCGCATTTCCGAGGCACCCAGCTATCAGCAGACGGTCATGACGTACGATCCATCCTCCAGCGGCGCCCTTTCCTATCTGGAAGCCGCAGCGGAAATCGCTGAGCGCTAGAATTTTCCAAACACTGCAACAGCCGGAGCCAGGCATAGCCGGGCTCTTCCAATGGAGGGATTTATCCATGAGCGATAAGCGACGCGGGCTCGGTCGCGGTCTTGGCGCACTCATACCAAGTTCCGCCTCCACCAACGCTGCGGGTAGCGGAACAGCGCCGTCACGCCCCGTGGACCTTTTCTTTCCGGAAGCGCGCAAGTCTGCGCCCGCAGAGGCTGATACCGCTGTTGAACCCTCGACCACCACGCCCGGCCGCTCTTCCGAATCCAAGGGTTCTGCAGCTGCCGGCACCGGAGAGACGACCGAGAAGACCGTGGACAAGCGGCGACCGGCTGCTTCCGCCTCGAAGTCCGAGCCTGCTGCGGCGACCCCGGTGAAGCCCAAGGGTGATGTGTCCGCCGAGGATGGTGCCGGATCGGAAGATGCTCCAGTAGGGGGCCTGCGTGCGGCCGGCAACGACGTCGAACTTGTTGAGGTCCCGGGTGTCCGGTTTGCCGAAATCCCCGTTGGTGATATCCACCCCAACCGTAAACAGCCCCGTACCGTCTTCGATGAGGACGATATGGCAGAGCTGGTTCACTCAGTTCGGGAAATAGGCGTTCTCCAGCCAATTGTGGTGCGTACCTCAACCGAAAAAGGTGGCGAACCTTATGAACTCGTCATGGGCGAGCGCCGCTGGCGGGCGGTTCAGGCCGCAGGCTTGGATACGATTCCCGCAATCGTCCGTGACACCACTGATGACGACCTGCTTCGCGACGCACTCCTGGAAAACCTGCACCGCAGTCAGCTCAACCCGCTCGAAGAGGCCGCTGCCTACCAGCAGCTCCTCGAGGACTTCGGCACAACTCATGAGCAGCTCGCTGACCGCATCGGCCGCTCGCGCCCGCAGGTGTCGAACACGCTCCGCCTGCTCAAGCTGCCACCGCTGGTACAGCGCCGTGTGGCCGCCAACATCCTCTCCGCAGGTCACGCTCGGGCACTGCTGTCATTGCCGGACGCGGCAGCCATGGAACGCCTTGCACAGAAGATTGTGGCCGAGGGCATGTCCGTGCGAGCCACAGAGGAAGCGGTGACCCTCCATCGTGAGCCTGCCGCACCGGCGAAGAACAACATTCCCCGCCCCGGTGCGCGCCACGAACGCCTGGATTATCTCGCTTCCTCACTTTCCGATCGTCTTGATACAAACGTGAAGATTTCGTTGGGCGCGCGAAAAGGTCGCGTTAGCATCGAGTTCGCCAGCGTGGAAGATCTGAACCGAATCATGGATGTGTTGGCCCCTGGGGCCGAGAACTAGGAATTCCGCACTACCGAGGGCCCGTTTCACGTGAAACGGGCCCTTTCCTTTTGCCCAGAGTGTTCCGAACTGGCCACTGCCTGGTGGAACTGTTGCTCGCTGGCGGGGCCGAGTCGGTCGATCAAGGTCGCGGCCTCTCCGTGACTGCGCAGCCAGGCAACTGATCGCATTTGTCGCCGCCATACCGTCGCGTGCCGCGGTCTTTACCGGTGCAGCGGTCGCCGCGTGCCGCGGTCTTTGCCGGTGCAGGCTGGCACCTTTGATGCGTTCCATTTCAAAGTTGCGGGAAGTGTTTCGGTGGACAGCATTTCCAAAGAATAACCAGCGCGTCTGAGTTTACGGGGTGAGCGGATGCATACGACGCCGCTACCAGGCAGGCCGTCGCCTGGTTCGTGCACGGCGCTGAGGTGCCCAAATGGGCTGCAGGGCCAATTTTTCTGTCTTCGTTGGTGCCCGAATCTGTCACTCTCTGCGTATCCAAGGCCGTTCAGCGGGCGTCCGAAACCTTACGGATCGACACAACCGCAGTCTGATCCGCACCCGATTGCCCTTCTAGTTCGGGGGCTAGGCACCTATCAGCCGCGCCGCAAAGTGCTGGCGGTCCTCCGAGTCGCCGGGACTGGTCTTCCACTTGCGGCTTTCCGAGCATGTTGGGGCTGCCCAGCGCATTTCGTACTCCGGTTAGCCTCGAAATGCCGCCACACTGCGCCTCGCGGGTGCAACGCGCATCGGTCCACGTAGTCGCGACGTGGCCCTCTGTGCTTCCGCCGGCGAGGGCATAGAGGCTCTCGTGGCTGCTTACCTTGGGCGCAGACAGTGTCTACCAGCCGCGATCGTCTTCGGGGTGCGGGCCGGCTATACAGGACGTCCGGACCGGCCTCGGGAGCGGCGTGGCCGCTGGATTCCTCTGTTCGGGGCGTCGTTTGCTGCGGAGAGGCGTAATCCATGTGGCTCCCCCAGGTTGTTTCACGTGAAACGGTCCTATCCGGGTCCGAAATTCGGGCGTCCCAACTTCGTGCCAGGTAGCACCGGATCACATCGGCCCTCGCGGGCGATCGGCTGTTCGACTCCGAAACGAACACAAAGTTTGCACCCTTCCCTCCAGGGAAGGAACGCTATCAGCGGTCTACACACGATGCTGGCGACGATCGCACGTCTATGTGGAGGCGTCGGAACGGCGGAAATGCTCATGGTCGGGCCGTCTGGTTCGCGAGAGACCTCCACCGTGTCTACAGGGTGGTGGATCGCGGTGCCGTGCGTCCCCGCCAGCGAACGACAGTCAGGAAGATGGCCGGGCATACACGCCAACGGACGGGGCGCCCTCGGGCCGCCATGCCTGCCTTCGGACTGCTATCGGGGGTGCAGCAGCGTCTGCTCCCGTCTCCCAGTCGTCCAGCGCTCTGGCGGACAAGACTCTCAACCCTGCGGACACTTGGACGTACGAGATTGCTGCAGGAAGTCTTTCGGCTACGGAACGCCGTGAGTGCTCCAGCTTGCCGTCGCAGGATCGCAGGATTGCCACAAGTCATGGGACTGCACCATCGCCAGCCGGGTGCGCTCCGTGCCGGCCGCATAGGCGCGATTCGAACCAGGACGATCTTGCTGGCAGTCCTGGAAAACCGGCAGGCCGTGAATCATCGTAAATGAACCTTCCGGTCTATGGCGTGGGGACGGTGGCCTCCATTGCGCTGATAGTCTCCGAGGACGCCTGTCGCGACAGTCCCGGCTTCGATGCCGCGGGAGTTGTTGCGCGATTGAAGGATCCTGTCGCCGGCCCAGAGGACTAGGAGCAGGATACTGCCCGTCGAACATGGAGAGTCCCCTGGGCGCTGAGCTCGACCGGCGGGGCGCGGCCAAAGCTGCCAACGGCGGGACGCTCAGACGGAGACCTACGGATCGACGCCCCTATATCCACGGCGCGCATCACCGAGTTCGCACTCCCCGGCACGTGCGGCTGTTCACGGCTCTGTCCTCTGCCCGCGTGGCATACTGGGCCGCTGGCCGTCCTTGGAACCCCTCACCCGTATCAGAGGGGCCGTGTGAGTGCGGAGCGGCCACGAGGGACCGGCGGCAAAGGTTTCACGTGAAACCCTAGTAGCCGGATGGCCGCTCTGGTCATGCCAAGCCCGATGCATCTGTAGTTCCCTCGGCGGTAGAGCACGACGGTCATCAGGGATCTTCAACCAGCGCACGTCGGCTCTCGCTTCCCGCAAGGGCAGTGGCTTCCCCGCCCTGGATACCGACGTTTCACGTGAAACGTCCGTGCGGCCGACGCGGGCGTACCGAGAGGACTGGACGGGTCAGGCGACTACGTAGACCGACCACACCACTCGGCGCTAGTCCACAGACTCGTTGTCGGTGCGTTCACTCCCCTGCCTCTTGACGTCGTGAGTATTGGTTCATATTTGATCTCATGATCGTCATAGCGACATGTGGTGGCAACGCGCTCTGTCTGAAGGTGTCCATCATGGGGTTTATCGTGGAGTCCAGGAGTCCAGGAGTCCAGGAGTCCAGGAGTCCAGGAATCCAGGAATTGCGGAATCCAGCTCCCGCCTCTCGGTGCGGGTCAGTTGATCGGTGTCGGGACCCGGTCTTGCAGCCATGCCGCTTTCCTCCCAGATGATCGTGTTGGGTGGGTCATCCAGGAATGACGGTGTTTGCGTAGAGGCAGCATACGAACCGAAAACTTGCCGCGATGTGCGACCCCCCGTTCGGAACTGACCAGAGACGGGCCTCGCCAGGGGTCTAGCAGCGACGTCGAGAGGACCGTATAGGCTGTTGGGCCAGTGGATATTGCGGTGGATATCACAGTGGATAAACTTGTGGATAACTCTGTTGGTAACGAGCCCCGCCCGGCTCGCCCAGATGGTTAGACAATTGAGCAGGCTGGCGCACCGCCGAGTTCGGGTTAGGTGCCCTTTCCCGGTGTCGGCTTCGTGTTTCACGTGAAACAGGCAGGCCGCGAAATATCGAGACTGGAGACTTGCAAGATATTGAGAAATACGGCGCGAGTTTAAGCGGAATCAGTTTATTTTCTTGGTACCAGGCGAGGCGGCGGATCGGAACAGGAAAGCGGTTCCCACGCCAGTCCCGGAACGGGGCCTTCGGGTGTCCCACCCCGGCGCCGTATCAGTTTCACTTTCCGGCGCCGACGTGACAGAATGCGCGCCAGAGACGATTGTGGAAAAGCCTGTGGATACAGCTGTGGATAAGACTGTGAATAATGTCATGCTGCGCCTGTGGGAAAGTTCACGACTCAGGCGTGCAGCGGGAGGCTCAGCGGTCGCCGACTACTGACTTGATCCTGTCAGTTGATGCTGCCCGCACGAGTGCATCCATCGCGAAGCCGCAAACGCACAACCGAAGATCCCGAGTGCGGAGCCGTTTCCCGTGGCGACGCCGCCGTTCGTGACGGAATCCCATGCAGGCGAATACACATGTTCTGGTCGCTATGCTCCAGTCGCGAATGCTGGCTTGTCGCCGCGTAGCGGTAGAGCAAATCCGCGATGACCGTGGTCCCTCGCGCGCTGATTGGTGGAAAGGGCAGTGGATCTCCCAGGCAGTGTTGAGGCCACTGGGCACGAGTGCGTGTGGGGCTGGGCCTGTGACCTGCGAAGGACACCAATGTATGGACTGGGGCATGGACTGGGGCATGGACTGACGCCGACTATGATGCGACTGCTGAACCGGCTGACTCGTGAGCAGCTTAGCGCCGATGCCTCCTCGGATGCTGACGGGCTGCATCAATGTGGAACCCGGCAGAGAAGCGACTGGGTGGACAGCAGCGGGCAGCGGGCGGCGGGCAACAGGCAGTGGGCGGGGCGTTATGTGGAGGTACGCCGGTTCGTGCCTCAGTTGTCGATGGTTGGGTGCGTCAGAGAAGACTTCCGGCCGACGGGTGGGTCTCTTTCGGTGATGTGTCCTTGATGCGCCGAGGACGGCCCGGTTAGTAGGCGCGCCGAAGACCAAGCCCCGTTCACGAGCCCGAAGAGGCATCGGCAGGCCCGCACCGGAACTATTCGACACTGTCCGCGGAGACCAGAGCCCCTAGGACTCCGTTCGGGGGCACGACGCCGCCGTCCGGGTATGTACCTAGGCCTCCTGGCTTCTCTCAAGGCAGAGCTGGCAGATGGCCGGTTGGCATGTCGCCTCCGCGCTTCGTTCCGCTTCTTGTAGTGGGCCTGGTTCTTGTGTGGCACTGCGAGTGGCAGCTAATTCCGGGATGGTGGAAATCGGCCCCTTGTGCGGCAGCGCCTATTGGTGGCAGCCGCATCTACCGGCGAGGGCCGCCCGTGCGCTGGTCGGTGCACCATGCCCGGTGCCCCACCTGGCTGCAATAGCCGCCCGGCGCCTCCTAGGAGATGCTCCTAGGAGGTGGCAGCCTCCAGCTGTGAGGCCGACACCCCAACGATATGGGCCACGCCGATGGGACAGTACGGTGGCGGTCAATCGTGGTGTTCCGGTACATATGCACCCGCGCGACATGGAGTGGCTGGTGTCTTGGCTAGGCGAGCGGCTCGACGTAGGGGCATGGACTTGGAGAGCCCAATTGCGGAGCCGCTGCCGACTGAGCCAGTGACGCGCTCAGTTTCCAGATGATATGGCGTTGCCCCCGATGCAACCGCACGCAACGGTGGATGTAGCCCATACACTGGAGCCGCTTGTCTCATGCCTCAGCGCAGGTGCTGGCACTCCGCCTTAGACGCTGATGTGGTCCACGAGGATCGCCACACGATCACGGTTTCACGTGAAACAGCGACTGATCGCGACCGAGGTTTTGGCCAGCTGATCCATGAGTACCGTACCGACGGGAAATCATCGACTCCGGCACCCGACGCACCGCCGGGCCACCGTTGGGGAATTAGCATGTTTCACGTGAAACAACGCGTGCCTTGTGGTGTTGCCTAACTGCCAGACTGCTGGCCCTTGGGGTCCTGTGGTGGCTCTCGCATCGCCACTTCGTATATGCGGCTCACGAATGAAGCCTCGTCGTAGCACCTTGGCCAGCTCCTGGGAGGACCATGGTGTCTCAGAAGATGATGGGTGGTCCGGTGATCTTTTCGGCTGGAATGGCCAGCTCGTTTGCAGAATCTGCTTCTGAACTGTCGCCGACGTGGAGGTGACTCCGTGAGGGACGCTCCGGCTCCCACGCGAACTGTTTGTACCGTTGCGGGTACGAAGCGGCCGGACTAGCAAATGGATATCCACCAGCGGGTCGAGAGCGTTGAGTCCTCCTTGCAGTCCCTTCAGTTTTGCCCTCTGAGTGGCTACCGGAAGCGGACCTTGGCCTGGCCAGTTCGCCCACTCGGCGTGCCGGATGACCGCCCGCCCAAGGAGCGGAAGTCCCGGCCTCTCCAGCTGCTTCTGAAGGAAAGTAAGGAGAAATGTCTAGGCAGGAAGCCCGGCGATTGATTTAACGTTGGCCACCTAGGCTCCCGAATCCGGTCCACTGGGACCTGGTAGCGGCCTCAAATGTGCTGGTCGACGGGATAGGCGTCCCTGATGGTTGTCCAATCATCTGAAACGAGTTGTATGTCATTGGTTTCCGGATTTGTTCCCGTAGACCGCGGGTCCGCTCGATGGGGGCGGCATTTTCCCGCGAGCCGCTCCCGCGCGGACCGTGCGTTTCTCCCGACTTGTGGGTTCCTCTGTTGCCGGCGCGTTCCCAATGCCAGGACCCCATTGTTGGCGTGCCTACCTGCGGGAGGAGGGGCGACGGCTGATGTGGGATCCCGGGATTCGGAAGGGCGGGTGGTCAAAGGGAGGGGACGCCGCCGAACTGGTGTGGCCCGCATTCACTGGCTGCGGGCTCGCATGGTCGTTGCCGGTTTAAGGAGATGCCCGGTTCAGGGAATCGGGCATCTTCGTTGGTAGTCGCGCAGGAGGCCGGCATGTTTCACGTGAAACATGGATTCGAGAACCGCTAACTCCGCCGGACGGCCGAACCGCGCAGGAGCTCAAAAACTACGACGCGCTCGTACGAAGTGCTGATGTTTTCGGACCTCACAATCGGTCGCTCGACGGTGGCGTGCCATGCTCGCAGATCCGGGCGATGTGCAGCCATGGCCGGTGAGAACGCCGTGGAGGAAGCTGTGCAGGAATATGCAGAGAACGTGGGGTAGTGCCTGGGGATGTCGGTGGAGCCTCTGGGGCGGCAGAGTGGAGACTCGGCACTCCGCCCGATCCTGCGCATAATTCAGCCGGCGGCGACCAGCATGGTGCTCTTTGGCACTTTCTTAGGTTAGAGTATCGAATCGCCGCCCTGGGTACGAACCACTTTGATAGGGACGAGGGACCGGCGTGCGATGTTTCACGTGAAACGAACTGCACCCACCACTGCAACCTGTGTAGGTACTCATGCATTGACGGCTATGCACGTCGGAGGCCATGAAGCCAGCCATCCCAGCCGTACCGCTGGCCAACGCTAGTGGCAGCGGACGTCTGAAGTCTATCCTGCGAAAATATAGACGATGCACAACGGATAATCGTTGCACTTGAGGGTGGATTGGGCACAAGAGAGCCGACCCGGCCCACGGGCTTACGACCGTGCGGTGCGGCAGCTGTCCGCAGAAGAAGAACGCAGCCGACAGCACCCCAACCGCAGTCCGAGCAAAGCCTGTACTGGCAGGAGATTAGTCCAAGGAAGGCCGGACACGTGGAAGGCCTCGATCGAATGACGCCCAGTGAAAATCCGCACGCCCCGAGAAAATGTGCCGGCCCCGTGACAAGTCACCGCCTGGGTCCACTTCCCCGGTTCAAACAAAAGTGGCCACCACTCCCCTGGAGTGGTGGCCACCGGTCCGTCTCCGTCTCAGCTGCCTGTCTCAGCGTCAGCCGAGCAGCGCCGTCGGCTATCCCGTTAGAGAAGTACGATGCTGTCTAGGACAGGACGTCCGCGAATTCCTTTTCGAAGAACTGCTTCGGCTTGGCGCCGATGACCGTGCTCTTCACTTGGCCGCCCTGGAACAGGTACACGGCCGGGATGGACGTGATGCCGTACTCTGCAGCGATGGCGGGGTTGTCGTCGACGTTGACCTTGACGACATTGACCTTTTCGCCATACTCCACGGAGATCTCATCCAGGATGGGGCCAAGCTTGCGGCACGGGCCGCACCATTCGGCCCAGAAATCCACGATTACCGGCTTGTCGGCGGCCAGCACGTCCGTGCTGAAGCTTGCGTCTGTTACGTCTTTTGCGTTGCTCATAACCCTTGTCTCTCTCTTCGAACGGTGGTCAGCGCCGGTCAGGCGTGAAGGTCAGCGAGGTAGTGTTCGACGTCGATCGCGGCGACACAACCTGAACCGGAAGCTGTGATGGCCTGGCGATAGGTCGGGTCCACGACGTCCCCGGCAGCGAAGACACCCTTGACGCTGGTCCGGGAGCTGCGGCCCTCAACCGCAATGGTCCCGGCGGCGGTCATTTCGAGGGTGTCCTTGACCAGTTCGGTGCGGGGGTCGTTTCCGATGGCGACGAAAACGCCGGTGACGGCCAGCTCAGATTCGGAGCCGTCGATCAGGTTCTTCAGCTTCAGGCCGGTGACCTTATCTCCGCCCAGAACGTCCTCAACCGCCGTGTTCCAGACGAAGTTGATCTTCTCGTGAGCCTGGGCGCGGTCGCCCATGATCTTGGAAGCCTTCAACGTATCCCGCCGGTGAACGACAGTGACGGACTTGGCAAATTTCGTGAGGAACAGCGCCTCCTCCATGGCAGAGTCGCCGCCGCCGATGACGGCGATGTCCTGGTCCTTGAAAAAGAAACCGTCGCAGGTTGCGCACCAGCTTACGCCGTGGCCCGACAGGCGCTTCTCGTTCGCCAGACCGAGCTCGCGATACGCCGAACCGGTGGACAGAATGATGGCGCGTGCCCGGAAGGTCTCCCCCGTGGCGATGGTGACCGTCTTGATGTCGCCGTCGAGCTCCAGGGCCGTGACGTCCTCAAACTGGATTTCCGTCCCGAAGCGGGCGGCCTGCTTTTCGAAGTTCTCCATCAGGTCCGGACCCATGATGCCTTCGGGGAAACCGGGATAGTTCTCGACGTCCGTGGTATTCATCAGCTCGCCGCCGGCCGTGACGGAACCGGCCAGAAGCAGCGGCTTCAGGTTCGCGCGTGCCGTGTACACGGCGGCGGTGTAGCCTGCCGGACCCGAGCCGACGATGATGACATCACGTACTTCTGAGGCGCTGTTTTCTGCGTTGCTCACTGAACGGTGAACCTCTTCCTTAGTCGATCCGCCAGCCTTGCGGCCGGCCACATGGCACAACTGCTTGGCGGTGCCGAATATTCCAGACGTGGTGGAGGGCCGGTGAAGACGCATTGCCTGCACGCACACACCATCACAGGACGTCCCCCAAGGTTACCGTCTCGGAGAGAGCCAAGGCCTTCCTGTTACACGAACAGCGAGGGGCGGGTGCCAGGCCTACCGAAATGCCTACTGGACCTTGATTTCGGCAAGCCGGAGGCCGTACCCGTATCGGGTCTTGGGTGCGGCGAGCTTGGGCAGGGTCTTGATGGTCACGATCACGTACTGCGCAGTGACCGGTTCAGCCAGCGGCATGGTGAGATCGGGCGAGGTGAAGCTGTTGGAGCCCACCTGCTTGGCGCCGTCGAGGGACGGGCGGTCGTTGGTGAACACGCTGATGCTTCCGCCGGACGCACCCAACTGGTTCAACGTAATGGAGGAGACCTTAGAGGGACTCTTCAGCTTGACCACGAGGGGAACACCGTCCGGAGCCAGGCCGCCCCAATCCTCCGTGGCGAACTCCATGTCCGACCAGTAGCTCGCTGCGTTGCCGTCGAAAACCTTCTTGAGATCGGCGTCGTACGTCGAGGCGAAGTCGAAGCTGCCCTGGCGGGTGATGCCCTCAATGGACGGCGGCCCAGCTGCCGGAGCAGTGCTCGGGGTCGGTGACCCGGTGCCGGACTGCGCAGCCGACGACGGCGGCACGGTTGATCCTGCCGTCGCTTCCGGTTGCGGCGCGGACTTGAAGAGGCTGCCAAGGTTGGTCACGGCAAAGATGAGTCCAACGATCAGGACCGCTGCCAGCAGTCCCCCGACAAGCCAGCGCATGGAACGGGGTTCGCGCTGCGGTTCGTCGTCGTCATCGTCGTAGTCATAGCCCGCCGCAGCGGGCACACTGCTGGTCCTTGCCACGGCGGGGAAATTTCCCGCCCGCCTGTCCGTTTCAGTTTCGACGGGTTCGTCGTCGGAGTGCTGGTCCTCGGGGGCGTAGTCGTAGTCGTCGTTGGACCACAGGGACACCTTGGGGGCGTCCTGGCCCGTTTCCGAACCGACGCCGTCGCGTGAGCCGGATGCCGCTTCCGGGGAGCGATTGGTCTCGCGCTGCAGCAATGCCTGTTCCACGTTCTCACGCTGAACGGGCTGCGGAGCAGTGTTCTCGGCGGAACCGGGCTGCTGCCGTCCCTGCCCGGCAGCGGCCGCGCCAGCCGCCGCTGCGGCGACGCCTGCAGCGGCTCCGGCAGCAGGAGTCGCGGACGGGCGGGCCGGCGGAAGAGGAGGCACGACGGGGGCTTTGCGCACGGGCGCAGTGGGAGCCTGGGCCCCTGTTCCGTGTTCAGCTGTGCCCGCGGCGGTGCGGCCGGCTGCCGGGCTGGGCACACCGCCGCGATGCTGTTCAGCCTGCCGGGGCTGGTTGTCCCCGTAGTTGATGTAGCCGGCGTCGATCTCTTCGTCGTCGTCGTACGTTTCCGGTTCGTGCGAGCGGGCTTGGCCGAAGATCTCGCTGCCGAGGGTGTCCGTGAAGAACGGTTCAACGTATGGCGGGTTGGAGGAAACCACCAGGTCCAGCAGGTCCGCAGCGGACGTGTGATTGGTGATGAGGTAGGTGGTGGCGTCGCTCACGCCGAGGTCGAGGATCTGCACGCTCCCGGGACGCTCGCCGGTGGCCACTTCACGGGCGCTCTGGGCTACCTGATCCGCATTGTGCGGGCCGGCCACCAGAATGCTGACCGGGCGGTTCAGCACCTGGTCGACACCGTCCAGCACCAGATCCTGGTCATGCGAGGTCAGTACTGTGGCCGTGACCTTGTAGCGGCCGCCAAGTACTGATCCGACATCGATCGGGTGGGACACGTGTTCCTCCTAGGCTGTCCGGGAATTGCGCGGGCCCGGCGAATTCTCGCCGTGGGAAAACCTCCAGCAAGCCGGCTGACCCCTGACCTGCAACTACCCTTGTTCTGTTCCGATCCTAGCCGATGCGGTGCAACGGCCGAGGGAGACAGGGCTGGACAAGTCCCCCTGCCGTTACTTTTTCTTCTTCCGCCTGTGCTTGAAATATGGGTTCTGGCCGGGTGTTCCCTGGAATGTCCGGCGTCCGGGGAGCGGGATCTGTTCCCGCAGGGCGTTCCCGCGGGCGGTGCTGGGCACGTCCTCTTCCGGCAAGTAGGAGGCGGGCTCGTCCGCGGACCTGCCGTCGTGTGCTGGTTCCGGTTCCGGCTGGGGAGCCGGCCCGGCGCGGAAGGAAGCCGCATCGAATTCGCCGGAAATTCTTGGGATCAGGCCGGTGTCCACGGAGATCGTGGCGCGCTCCGGCCTCGGACGCCTTACAGCAGACGCGGCTGCACCGCCCGCCGAGTCCGCACCAGCGGGCCCCGCGTCAGCGGATGCCGTGGCAGCCGCCTGCGCACCGCCGCCGCGGCCCAGGCGTCCCAGCAGAGGCCGCAAAAGATCACGCAGTTCGGTGACGCGGAACAGCTTCAGCAGGAGCAGATAAACGGTCAGCATGATGGGCCCGACGACGACGATGGTCACCAGTGCGGCCGGGCGGCTGCTCCAGGCGAAGCCAACGGGACTGTAGCTGCCCAGCAGCCACAGGGCGCCTACGCCGGCCACAGCCGAACCGAGGGCGGCGTAGCCCATGCGGATGTACGAGTTGGCGATCCGGGGTCCGTCGAGATGCCCCAGGAGCCGGCGCAGGAAGAACGCGCTCACGATCACGGACAGGATGTTGCCTGCCGTGTAAAGGATGGCGATGGCAAAAATGATCTGGTTGTACGGCAGGAACTGGATGAAAAATGCCGCCACAACATTGACCAGCGCGAGGACCAGCTGGATGTAGAACGGAGTCCGGGCATCCTCGTTCGCGTAGAAGACACGGGACATCATGAAGTTCGCGCTCATGAACGGCGTGCTCAGCGCCAGGATGGTGAGGGTCTGCGCCAGCAGGACACCGTCGGTGGAGTGTCCGCCGGAGAAAAACATGCCCAGCGGACCCGCCAGGGCGAACAGCGCCAAGGCCCCGAAAACGGTCGCCACGGCCATGGTCCGCAGGCCGTGCGACAGGGCATCGCGCAGTTCGTCGCGGTTCCCGTCCTGGGAGGCCCGGGTCATGCGGTTGAACAGCACGGTGGCCAGGGAGAGCGCGATGATCGAGTGCGGCAGCAGGTACAGCTGGCTGGCCACCTCGAGCACGGCGTTGCCGGGCAGCATCGCGGCGCCACCGTTGTCCCCCGCCTTCTGGAGCCGAAGCCGCTCGGTACCGGGAATGGTGGCGATGCGCATGACGTAAAGGAACGCCAACTGCCCGACGGCGGCCGTCAGGAGCGTCCAGACGCTTAGTCTTGCGGCGTGGCCGAGCCCCACTCCGCGCCAGCCGAACCGTGGGCGGAGCCCCAGCTTCAGCCGGAACACCGGGACCAGCAGGATGGCGGTCTGGGCAATCACGCCGATCGTGGAGAACCCGGCGACGAAGAACGTTTGGGAGTCGCCCCAGTTGTCCAGCGAATGCGTATTGGTCACGTTGGCGCCGAAAATCCAGATGAACATGCCGAGGCCGGCGATGGCCACGATGTTGTTCATTATGGGCGCCCACATGGCGGGCCCAAAGGCGCCATTGGCATTGAGGACCTGGGTCAGCAGGGCATACAGGCCGTAGAAGAAGATCTGCGGCAGGCACCAGAAGGCGAAGGCAACGGCCAGCGACTTCTGCTGCGGCGAGTAGCCCTGGGTGGTCAGCTCGATGACCGAGGGGGCCAGCAGCGTGACCAGCAGCGTCAGGGACAACAGCACAAGGACGGCCAGCGTGAGCAGCCTGCTGATGTAGTCCGCTCCCCTGTCAGGAGCCTTGCTGGCTTTGATGATCTGCGGGACCAGCACAGCGTTGAACACGCCGCCGGCAACGAGTAGGAAGATCAGGTTAGGCAGGTTGTTGGCGTTGATGAACGTGTCATTGACCGTGGAGCCCAGGCCGAGGGCGGCACCGAGCATCCACGTCTTGCCGAACCCCAGGATCCGGGAGACCAGGGTGCCGGCGGCCATGACGGCGCTGGAGCGGGCCTCGCCGGACTGCGCCGCTCCGGACTGCGAAGGGCCGGACTCGCCGGAGGGCACCACACCGGAGGGTGTTTCGCCCTGCCGCGCGGAATGCTCGGAAGATGGATTGGCTGCTGACATCGTCTTCATCGTCTCACCCGCGTACGCCGAACGCCGTAATCTTCGGGGCGCCGGTACGTGGCCTTGGCCGTTCAGAGGTGCTCGGGCAGGACTTCGCGGGCGAGGTCCGCGATGCGGCGCTCGTTGGGGAAGGAGAGTTTGCGGGCAAGCTCGTGAATGGGAATCCAGGCAACATCCACCGCTTCTTTGTCAGGATCGTTCTCGATGGTGAGCTCGCCGCCCGTCGCCTGCAACAGGTAGTGGTGCACGGTCTTGTGCACGCGGTGCCCGCTGACGGTGAACCAGTAATCGATGCTTCCCAGCGGGGCCAGGATCTTGCCGTCGATGCCGGTCTCTTCGGCGATCTCGCGGACAGCAGCTTCCTCGTTGTTTTCCCGGCCTTCGGGATGCCCCTTCGGCAGGCACCATTCAAGGCGTCCGCCCCTATTAAGGCGGGCGATGATCGCCACCCTCAATTCGCCGTCGGACGTGTCCACCACGACGCCACCGGCGGAGATTTCCTCAACGGTGGGAAGGGAGGCCGGCGCCGAGTGCGGGGCGGGCGCGACGTGGGCACCTATTGCCGATGGCAACGGTGGGTTCGTCCTCCTGCCGGGAGCGCTCGGTACGGGATGGGCCATGAAGTCCACTCTAACGACTCTTGCCCCTTGGTGATGACCGGAACATGACTTCCAAGTGGACTGCATGTGACGGACTTTCCCGCCGACGTCCCTCAATGACCGCCATTTGGTGTGGTTGGGGATGGTTTTCTGACAAGCTTAAGTAACTATGGCGCACGCACATCAAAAGACTGATCTCCACACCGTCGACTTCCAGGTGGACCCGGTGGTCCTGGAGCTCGGGCAGCGGTTCGTGGACGCCGGCCATGAGCTGTCACTCGTCGGCGGACCCGTCCGCGACCTCTTCCTGGGCCGCACGTCCCCGGACCTTGATTTCACCACCGACGCCACCCCGGACCAGACTGTCGCGCTGATCAAGAAATGGGCGGACAACTTCTGGGAGATCGGGCGCGCCTTCGGAACGATCGGCATGCGCAAGGCCGGCTTCCAGATCGAGATCACCACCTACCGCGCCGAGGCCTACGATCCGGAGTCCCGCAAGCCCGTAGTCGCCTTCGGGTCCTCGCTCACCGATGACCTGCTGCGCCGCGACTTTACGATCAACGCCATGGCGCTGCGGTTGCCGTCGATGGAGCTCATCGATCCCTTCGGCGGCGTCCGCGACCTCCACGCCTCGGTGCTGGCCACGCCCGGCGCCCCCGAGGCGTCCTTTTCCGACGATCCCCTGCGCATGATGCGCGCTGCACGCTTCGCCTCCCAGTTGGGCGTGGCCGTTCATGACGACGTCCGGGTTGCCATGACCCAGATGGCGGAACGCATCAGCATCATTTCCTCCGAGCGGGTGCGCGAAGAACTCGTCAAGCTCATCTGCGGCAGGCACCCGCGCGTGGGCGTGGACCTGCTGGTGGACACCGGCCTGGCCGAGTTCGTGCTCCCCGAAGTGTCCGCGCTGCGCCTTGAATCCGACGAACACCACCGCCACAAGGACGTGTACCAGCACTCCCTCCAGGTACTGGAGCAGGCGGCATCCCTTGAGACGGACGACGACGGCGCGGTGCCCGGCCCGGACTTCATCCTGCGGTTCGCCGCATTGATGCACGACGTCGGCAAGCCGGCTACGCGCCGTTTCGAACCGGGCGGCGCCGTGAGCTTCCGGCATCACGACATGGTGGGGGCCAAACTCACTGCGAAGCGGATGAAGACCCTCCGCTTCGACAATGACACCATCAAGGCGGTCGCACGCCTCGTGGAACTCCATATGCGCTTCTACGGCTATGGCGAGGCCGGCTGGACCGACTCTGCCGTCCGCCGCTACATCACCGACGCCGGCCCCCTGCTGGAGCGCCTGCACCGCCTGACCCGGTCGGACGTCACCACGCGCAACCAGCGCAAGGCCGAGCGGCTGTCCTTCGCCTACGACGATCTCGAAGCACGGATCGAGGCTCTGCGCGAGCAGGAATCCCTGGAAGCTGTACGGCCGGACCTGAACGGCGCCCAGATCATGGCCCTGCTGGGGCTCAAGCCCGGACCTGTTGTGGGAAGGGCGTACAAGTACCTGCTGGAGGAACGGATGGAGCACGGCCCGCTGGATGCGGCAGTCGCCGAGTCCCGGCTGCGCGCCTGGTGGGCCCAGCAGCCCGAATCAGCCCCCGAAGCACCGGAGCCCGCCGCTCCGAGCGCCACGGCGCCGGACCCCGCCAAGTCTCCCGCCGCCGTCGAACCTTTCCCAACCGAGGAGTCCTAAGTGAACGCCGCCAACATCGCCCGTCCCCAGCTCTGGATACTGCGGCACGGTGAAACCGAATGGTCCAAGAGCGGCCAGTACACCGGGCTGACTGACCTTCCCCTGACGGTGGAGGGCGAACAGCAGGCAGTCGAGGCACGGAAGATTCTGGACAGCGTGGACTTCGACCTCGTGCTGACGTCACCGCTGCGCCGTGCACGCCGTACCGCGGAACTCGCCGGCTTCCCCGATGCCGTCCACGAGCCGCTGGCCGTCGAATGGGACTACGGCGACTACGAAGGCATCAGCTCGGACCTGATCCGGAAGGACAACCCGGAGTACCTGATTTGGACGCACGGCGTTCCGAACGGCGAGAAGCTGAGCGACGTGGCGGCCCGGGCCGACAAAATCGTGGCGCGCGTCACGGAGTCCGGCCTGGACAATGTCCTGATCGTGGCCCACGGCCACTTCTCGAGGATCCTCACCGCACGGTGGCTTGAACTCGCCCCGGAAGAGGGCAGGCACTTCATTCTTGGCACCGCGAAAGTGTGCACGCTCGGTTGGGACAAACGGACGCCTGCCATTGTCCGCTGGGGCCTCTAAGAAATAGATTCCTGATGAATCTCCAATTCGTTTAGGGATTAAGTAGTCAAGGACGCCATTCTTGGTGTAATTTTATTTCTGATCCCAGTGCGGCTTGCCAGGGTCACGGCGCGCGTTGTCCGGCCAGTCAGCTGGTGCAACGGCAGAGCAGAAAAGGAGGTTGGGAAAATGATTGCTTTGACTAGCGGATGGAAGTTGACCATCACCGCGTTCCCGGCCTTCGTTGCTGGCCCGCGCCCTCTTCACGGACCCGCCCACTCCTGATCCTCACGCACCTGGTGCCTGCACCAGGGAGGCGCTAGCAGGAACCTAATCCCCCTTCCTGGGGGATTTCCGGGCCACGGCGGTCTGATGTAGCGGAACCCCGCGGTTGCGCAGCACCCCCATAATTCGGAACCCTGCTTCTTGTTGGGATCTGCGGCGTTACCGCTTCGGGGGCCATTTACCGCTTTTGCGGAATTCTCTTTCAATGCACCGGGCATTCCTGTGCCCATTCCTGGCCATTCTTTGAAGAATTCAAGTGGCCTTAATTGCCATGCCCGAATTTACCGATCCCTGTCCATCGGTAAACCCGCCTCATTTCAGCCCGAAGCCCAAGGATCCGACATGACACCCAGCAGTACCACCGTCGTCGTCGCCGCCGACGCCGCCAGCCGCCCCACCAGCCCACAACGAAAGGAGGTGAACGCCATGCTCCGCAGGCTCAAGGAAGTACTTTCCCTCCGGAACTCAGGACTGAACCAGCAGCCCCGGTTCAACGACCGGCTGCTAGACCAGAACCGGGAAGACGTCTACGTATTAATGCACCAGCAAATGAGCAGCATGCGCTGACGCCGCGTCCACCAATTTCCTGCCCAGCAAGGAGGAACTGATGGATTGCTTTGGCCATCACGCTCCGCAGGGAGCCCGCGCGGCTACGCGCGGGCTCTCGCCGCGTTTACGGGCATTTGTAGGATACGAGAAGCAGCCGCTCGGAGAGGCGCCGTTCGCCTTCCTTGCAGCCTGCGGCCGCGAACACGGATAGGTCCGCGTGGTCATCTCCCCCGGCGCCCACGAACCAAACCTGGCCACGGCCGACCAACTGCTGCCGGGACACCGGAACGTTGGTTCCCCAGAGGGTGCCGGATGCCGCCGGGGCCGAATCCAGCGAAAGATCGCGCACGTCCGCGAACGCTTCCGGATACGCCAGGGCGGCGTCCCTTTGCTCCGGCCGTTGGTACACGACGCTGGCGGGATGCCCGGACTCCGCCGCAATGATCGCGGCGATGTGCCGCTCGGTGTCACCGGGCTCATTGATGAAGCTCTTCAGTGTCGCCTGCGGCACGAGGCTCGCTCCGATGACCACGGCCGCTGTGATGGGGAGCAGCCGGATGCGGCGCTGCCGCAGTTTGTCCAGCTGGCGCAGCCTTTCCAGTCCGAGGCCGACAAGCAGAGCAAACGCCGGCGCCGTGAAGGTCAGGTACCGGGCCACATAGACGGGTTGGGCGAGGACGCTGATGACAAGAAGCCCGCCCATGGGGATGACAACGCCGCTCAGGCAAACCACGGCCAAGGTGCGCAGATCCGCGGACCTCGCGGCGTATGCCACCCCGACCGCAATGAGGGCCAGCTGCGTAATGGCCAGAACGACGACGACCGCCAACACCCACTGCGGCGGCAGGTTTCCTGTGGGCCTGTCGTCGCCGTAGAAATACTGCTTGACGGCAGCGACGGTGAGGTTCTGGATCAGGGAACGGTCCTGAATCCACGCCACCTGCGCCGTCTGTTTCATGGCTGCCAACAGGAACGGCAGAACCACCGCCGCCGCGATCCCCGAGGTAAGGAGCGTGGCGAGAACGCGCCTCCGCAACACCAAGGCTGCGACAGCATGGGCAACGATAGCCAGGGCGAAAAACATGAAGACGAAGACGCCGAGCGAGGCGCACGCTCCGTAGAGGACCCAGTCGAGGACGCGGTTGGACTCCCAGGCGCGTACCAGCAGCAGGGTCAGACAGACGGCAATCAACGCAGAGACGGCGTATTGCCGGGCTTCCGTGCCGGCCCACACCATGCGCGGAAGTACCGCGAGCACGAGTCCGGCCGCGATGCCGATGGCGTTCGAACCGACCCTTCGGCCGATGAGTACAGTGCCACCGCAGGCCAAACCGGCAGCCATCGCCGACGGAACACGGAGCGCAACCTCGGAAGTTCCGAAGACGGACGTCC
The DNA here is from genome assembly GCF_039748055.1 of Burkholderia sp. RS01. NCBI lineage: Bacteria > Pseudomonadati > Pseudomonadota > Betaproteobacteria > Burkholderiales > Burkholderiaceae > Burkholderia > Burkholderia sp. RS01. The sequence continues at coordinate 155,737 of NZ_JBDLAK010000006.1, read as the reverse complement.
ACAGATGCATGAAGAAGTAGTAGGCCCCATGAACGGCGTCCACCGATTGCAGCAGCGTCCACAGTTCGGCCGGTGACCGGTCAGCGGCCGAGATGGTTGCGATTTCGTCATTCCAGAACGACGGAATCCACGATCCGGTGAAGGCCACCAGGAACCCCAGGACCGCGATGGATGCCGGTGCGATTTTGGGATTTAGCGACCCGGAAGATTGCCGCCCGCGCCGTGGAAGGTCGCGAAAGATTTGGCGTGAAATGACGAGTCCCCCTGTGAGCAAGCCGGTGCGTTGAGCCTATACGGGCGCTGTTCAAGTCCATAACCGGTTCCGCCGGCTTGGTGCGTCAGGGTGCCCGGCACGTCCACCGGTAAGCTCAAACACATGCAGGAGACACAGACGCCGCCCCATCGAAAGCGGGCGCGCCTCGTCGTGCCGAGCCGTAGCGACCGGTTCCTCAGGAACTTCACCGAACTGATCGGCGGGCCCATGGGCCACCGATCTGCCCCCGGAATAGTCTCCCCCGGTTTCTTCACGGTGGAGCGCGTGCTCATCATCCTCACCGTCCTGGCCGCCCTGCTGGGAATCGTCATCAAGGACTACTGCCGGGTGAACGGATGGGAGACGCCGTCCCAGTTCTACTCCACGTGCTATTCCGACTTTCCGGAACTGTTCCGCAACCGCGGGATCGGCGATGGGGCGTTCCCCTTCGTTACTCCGGGGACGTTGTTTGAATACCCCGTGCTAATGGGGATCATCGCCGGGATCACGGCCCTGCTGGTCCCGGGCCAGGGCGTCACCGATGCCCGGATCCTCGGATACTTCGACGTCAATGCCACCCTGATCACTGCTGTCTGGATCGTCACGGTCCTGGCAACCGCGCGGATGACCCGGAAGCGTCCCTGGGATGCGGCGATGGTGGCACTGGCGCCGGGAATCGTCCTCGCCGGCGTGATCAATTGGGACATGTGGGCCGTGGCCCTGCTGGCACTCGGCATGTATTTCTTTTCAAGGGAGCGGCTGGTCCTCGCCGGGATCCTGATCGGCTTGGGGACGGCCACGAAGCTCTATCCCGTCCTCGTCTTCGGCGCGATCTTCCTGTTGGCCCTGCGTACCGGAAAAATCCGCGCCTTCCTGGTCACGGCAGCGGCCGCCGCCGTTGCCTGGCTGGCTGTGAACCTGCCCGTTGCGGTACGGGACCCCGCCGGCTGGAAGTATTTTTTCGAGTTCACCCAGGAGCGCCCCGCCGGGTTCAGCTCGCCGTGGTTCGCCTACAACCTGGTGGCTGAGCGCGTCCGGTGGACACCCCTGACACCCGAAGCGATCAACACGCTGGCCCTGAACGTATTCCTTGTGGCTTGCGTCCTCATTGCTGTCCTGGCCCTGGCCGCCCCCCGGCGCCCGCGCCTGGCGCAGCTGGCCTTCCTGATCGTTGCGGCTTTCATCCTGACCAACAAGGTGTACTCCCCGCAGTTCGTGATCTGGCTGGTCCCCCTGCTGGCGCTTGCGCGGCCGAAGTGGCGCGACTTCCTGATCTGGCAGGGCATCGAAGGGCTGCACTGGGCTGCGATCTGGATGTATCTTGGCCAAGTGACCAGCGGTGGCGTTTCACAGCACAACATCGACATGCCCTACTACGTCCTGGCCGTGGCGGCACATATGCTCGCTACTGCATATTTCATGGCGCGCGTTGCCTGGGACATCTGGGACCCGCGTTACGATCCCATCCGCCGGCACTTCATGGACGATCCGCACGGCGGGCCGTTCAACAATGCTTCCGACTGGATCCGGGTGGATCTGGTGCGCCCGTCGGCGTCCCTGGTGCCCTGGCGGGCAGGCCTCCGCGATGGCTGACGTCGCCGTTGTCGGCTCTGGCCCCAACGGGCTCGCCGCAGCCGTGGTGATGGCCAGGGCGGGGCTCAAGGTGCACGTCCATGAGGCAGCCCAGGACATTGGCGGCGGAACCCGGACCTCCGAAGTCATTGAGGAGGGCCACTGGCATGACGTGTGTTCGGCCGTTCATCCCATGGCACTGGCCTCGCCGTTTTTCCGGGCCTTCGAGCTGCAGCGCCGGATCGAACTAAAGCTTCCCGCCGTGCAGTTCGGTTCGCCGCTGGACCGCGGCCGGTCAGCACTGGCATACCGGTCCCTGGACCGGACGGCTGACGAACTGGGGCGTGACGGCCATGCCTACCGGAGGCTCATTGCTCCTCTCGTGCAGCACCTCGACGGCATCGTGGAAACAGCGTCGGATCAGCTCCTGCGGGCTCCAAGTCATCCGCTGGCCGCCGCGATCATGGGCCTCCGAACGCTGGAACAGGGCTCCCCGCTGTGGAATTTCCGATTTCGGGAAGACCGGGCACCGGCCCTGCTCACAGGCGTGGCCGCCCACGCCGTGTCCCGGCTGCCTTCTCCCGCGTCGGCCGGCGCGGGCCTCCTGCTCAATTCGCTGGCCCATGCCCAGGGCTGGCCCATACCCGTGGGCGGGTCGTCGGCGATTGCGGCTGCCTTGGCCGCGGACATCGAGGCTCACGGGGGCGTGATTGAAACGGATTCCTTGGTTTCAACGCTCTCGGAGCTGGAGCCCGCCAAGGCCGTCCTGTTGGACGTGGCGCCGCCTGCCCTGGCGCGCATCGCCGGGGCGCGGCTGCCGGCGGGATACCTTCGCTCGCTGGAGGATTTCCGCTTCGGCAATGGCGCGTGCAAGGTGGACTTCATCCTCTCCGGGCCGGTGCCGTGGGCCGGGCCCGGCCTGGATGATGCCGGCACGGTCCACGTCGGTGGCACGCGTGCGGAGATAGCCCAGGCCGAGGCGGACGTTGCCCAGGGGAAGCACCCGGAACGGCCGTATGTCCTGGTGTCGCAGCCGTCCCTGGTCGATTCCGGCAGGGCGCCGGCCGGCCGGCACATCCTGTGGAGCTACTGCCACGTTCCGGCCGGGTCCACCGTGGACATGGGGCAAGCGGTCATGGACCAGCTGGAACGCTTCGCACCCGGATTCCGGGACGTCGTGGTCAGGTACAAGGTGACAACGGCGGCGGAGCTGGCGGCCTACAACCAAAACTACGTCGGCGGGGACTTCAGCGCCGGGCTGCTGGACATCCGCGGGCTGCTGCAGCGCCCGGTGGCTTCCCCCGTCCCGTGGCGCACACCTGCCCGCGGCGTTTACCTGTGTTCGTCCTCCACGCCCCCCGGGCCAGGCGTGACGGGCATGCCCGGCTTCCACGCGGCGAAGTATGCACTAAAGGACATATTCGGACTGGCTATGCCGCGTTTGGGCCTCTGAGCCGCCGCCCGTCCGCGTTCGCGCCCGGGGCGGGTCGTGTGACCGGCACTGGCCCCGGAAAGGGGCATAATAGCGCGGTGGGGAACTCTAAAAAACTTTCACTTGCCCTTATTGGTCTCATTTTCGGCGCCTCCCTGGTGGCGTGCGACGACGGCCGCGGCGGAGCCGACGCCGCGGCCAAGCAGCTTGCCTCGGCGGTGGCAGGGCTGGACCTCCGTCCCGTGGCGTTCGACGGCCGTGATTCCGGGGTTGCGAACGACCAGCTGCAGCAGGTCTTCAAGGCCCTCGCGCCTGAGAAGCCGTCCGTGGAAGCCGGACAGCTGCAGCTCGACGGCGACACGGCCCGCGTTCCGCTCAACTACAGCTGGAAGATCGCAACCGGCGAGTGGAAGTACACCGTTTCCGCTGACCTCCGGAAATCGGGAGATAAGTGGCTGACAGTCTGGTCTCCCGGCATGCTGGTGCCCGACCTTGCCGAGGGCGAGATCCTGAGCAAGGCCACGCAGACCCCGCAGCGCGCCGATATTCTGGGCGCGCAGGACACCCAGCTGGTCACCTACCGTCCCGTGGTCAACGTCGGCATCGACAAGCCGCAGCTTGGCACGGCCGATGCCGCCGATGCCGCCACCAAGCTGGCCAAGCTGGTGGGCGTTGATCCGGACGCCTATGTGCAGCAGGTGGAGGCGTCCGGAGCAGAGGCCTTCGTTCCGGCCATCACCCTCCGGGATACCAGCGGCCGCACCGTTACTGATGCGCAGATCGAAGCCATTCCGGGTGGCCGGGCCGTCAAGGACAAGTTGCCCCTCGCTCCCACGCGGAACTTTGCCCGCGCCGTGCTCGGCACCGTGGGCGAGGCCAGCGCGGAGCAGATCGAAAAGTCCGACGGCGCCCTGACCGCCGGCGACGTCACCGGGACCGGCGGCCTGCAGCAGCAGTACGACGCCCAGCTCCGGGGCAAGGACGGCATTGCGGTCCGGGTGCAGCGCGCGGACCTCACCAAAGAAGAAATCCAGGCCGCCCAGACGGATCCGAGGCGGACGGTGTTCGAGATCCAGGCCACCGCGGGCACGCCGCTGAAGACCACGCTCGACCTCAAGCTGCAGCAACTCGCCGAGGACACCCTCGCCGACATCAAGCCTGCCTCCGCGATCGTGGCGCTCCGGCCGTCCACCGGAGCCGTGCTGAGCGCGGCTTCGGGACCCGGAAGCAACGGCTACAACACGGCCATGCTGGGCCAGTATGCGCCGGGGTCCACGTTCAAGGTGGTGGATTCGCTGGCCATGCTCCGCAACGGGTTCACCCCGGATTCAAAGGTGGAATGCACGCCCACCCTCACCGTTGACGGGCGGAAGTTCAAGAACGCGGAGGGCTATCCCGCCGATTCGCTCGGTTCCGTCACCCTGCGTGATGCGTTTGCGCACTCCTGCAATACGGCCTTCATCTCGGTGCGGGAAAAGGTGTCGCAGGCGCAGCTCGAGTCGGCAGCGACGTCGCTCGGAGTGGCCGTTGAGGCGCCGAAGCTGGGTGCGGAGGCCTTCCTTGGCTCCGTCCCGGGCGAGGCCGAGGGCACCGACCACGCCGCGGCCATGATCGGGCAGGGAAGGGTCCTGATGTCGCCGCTCGCCGCGGCCATCATGGCCGGATCCGTCGCGAAGGGCTCGCCGGTCTCGCCCGTGCTGGTCCAGGAAGCCGCCCCGGGCGCGTCACCCGCGGCAAGCGGAGCGGCGGGCACGCAGCCCGCGGAAGGTGCGTCGCCGTCGTCGACCGTCACCGCCGAAGCACCGGCCAAGTCCGCCGAGACGCCCATCACCAAGGCGGAGGCCGCCTCGCTGGCCGACATGATGCGCGCAGTGGTGACGTCCGGCCACGCTGGCTTCCTGGCCGAGGTGCCGGGCGAGCCTGTGGGGGCCAAGACCGGCACCGCGGAGTTCGGAAATGCCAACCCGCCCAAGACCCACGCCTGGATCATCGCCGTGCACGGCGATCTGGCTGTGGCCGTCTTCGTGGAAGACGGCGGCCTCGGCGCCACAACGTCCGGGCCGCTCCTGAAGAAGTTCCTGACAGCTGCTGGCTGACGGAGCGTTTTGGGCCCCGGCTGACCGGGCGGGCGGGGCCCGGGCAGGCGCCGTGGGAAGATGGACGGCGTGGCCCATATTGACGTTTCCGGCATTGACTACTTCCTCTCCGACGGCACCCAGCTGCTGAACGGGGTGACATTCAAAGTCCCGGACGGCACCAAGACGGCGCTCATCGGGCCCAACGGCACCGGCAAGACCACGCTGTTCCGGATCATCGCCGGCGACCTCACGCCTGACGAGGGTGTCATTGGCCGCTCCGGGAACATGGGCATCATGCGCCAGTTCGTCGGCCAGGTGCGGGACGATTCCACCGTCAAGGACCTCCTGGTGTCCGCCGCCCCTCCCGGGCTTGCCGCCGCCGCCCGCGCCGTCGACGACGCGGAACTCGCCATGATGGAGGACGACGACGAACCCACCCAGATGGCCTACGCCCAGGCGATCGTGGACTGGGGAGATGCCGGCGGCTACGACGTTGAGACGGTCTGGGACGAAGTCTGCATGGCCGCGCTGGGACTGCCGTTTGACCGCGCGCAGCACCGCCCGGCGTCGAGCCTTTCCGGCGGCGAGCAGAAGCGCCTGGTGCTGGAGGCACTCTTCGCCGGCCCCGACGAGCTGCTCCTGCTGGACGAACCGGACAACTACCTGGACGTCCCGGGCAAGCGCTGGCTGGAAGGCAAGCTCAACGAGTCAAAGAAGACTGTCTTCTTCATCAGCCACGACCGCGAGCTCCTGAACAACGCCGCGGGCCGCATCGTCACCCTCGAGCCGGGCATCAACGGAGCCGGCGCCTGGGTCCACGGCGGCGGCTTCGGCTCCTACGTGGAGGCCCGGGCGGACCGCAACGCCCGCTTCGAGGAGCTGCGCAAACGCTGGGACGAGGAGCACGTGAAGCTCAAGGAACTCGTCAACATGTACAAGAACAAGGCGGCGTTCCGTTCCGACATGGCCAACCGGTACCACGCCGCCCAGACCCGCCTGGCCAAGTTCCTGGAAATCGGGCCCCCGGAGGCGCTGCCCATCGAGCAGAACGTGCGGATGAGGCTCAAGGGCGGCCGCACGGCCAAGCGCGCCGTGGTGGCGGAAAAGCTTGAGCTGACCGGCCTGATGAAGCCGTTCTCCACCGAAATCTGGTTCGGCGACCGCGTGGGCGTGCTGGGTTCCAACGGCTCCGGGAAGTCCCACTTCCTGCGCCTGCTCGCCACCGGAGGCACCGATCCGGAACGCGAGCACCTGCCGGTGTCCGACGTCGAAATCGCCGAAGTGCCGCACGAGGGGACCGTGAAACTCGGCGCCCGTATCCGCCCCGGCTTCTTTGCCCAGACCCACGTCCGCCCGGACCTGCTGAACCGTACCCTGCTGGATATCCTGCACCGCGGCGACGAGCATCGCTCCGGCCTGGGCCGCGAGGCCGCGGCTGGTGCGCTGGACGGCTACGGGCTCGCGGGGCAGTCGGAGCAGAAGTACGAATCCCTGTCCGGCGGCCAGCAGGCCCGCTTCCAGATCCTGCTGCTGCAGCTGTCCGGAGCCACCCTGCTGCTCCTGGACGAGCCGACGGACAACCTGGACCTGCACTCGGCCGAGGCGCTGGAGCGGGCGATTGACCACTTTGAGGGAACCGTCCTGGCGGTGACGCACGACCGCTGGTTTGCCCGGACCTTCGACCGCTTCCTGGTGTTTGGCTCCGACGGCAGGGTGTACGAGTCCGCCGAGCCGGTCTGGGACGAGAAGCGCGTGGAACGCGCCCGGTAAACCGGGCGCTGCGGCCCCGCCGGCGGGGCATCGATAGAGTTGTCGGATGACGTCCACCCAGCAGCTCGCCGACCGCCAGGTATCCGCCGCAGCGGTGGCAACCTTCATCATTTTCGGCGCCAACGGCCTCGTGTTTGCCAGCTGGGCCGCCCGGATTCCGGCTGTCACGGAGATCCTGCACATATCCTCCGGCCAGATGGGGACGCTCCTGCTGTGCACTGCAGTGGGTTCACTGATCGCCCTGCCCACCGCCGGTCTGGTGATCAACCGGATCGGCACCGCCAACAGCGTCCGTGCGGGCGGTTTCCTGGCCGCGCTGGCTGGGGTGGGTATCGCGGTATCGCTGCTCGCGGAGTCCGTTCCGGGCACGGCGGTGGCCCTTTTCTTTTTCGGCATGGGCGTCGGGCTGTGGGATGTGTCCCAGAACGTTGAAGGGGCCGACGTCGAGCACAGGCTCCGCCGGACCGTCATGCCCAAGTTCCATGCGGCGTTCAGCGGCGGGGCCTTTGTGGGTGCGCTCATCGGGGCCGGACTGTCCGGCATCGGCGTGGGTCTGCCCCAGCACCTGATGGTCATCGCCGCCGCCGTGGCCGTGCTGACCTTCGTCACGCCCCGGTACTTCCTGCCGCATGCCATTCCCGACCAGCCTGCCGACGGTGAGCCCAAGCCCGCCCGCGGCCCGTCCGCCTGGCGCGACGGCCGCACGCTCCTGATCGGCGTAGTGGTGCTTGGCGCGACGCTGACCGAAGGCGCAGGCAATGACTGGATCGCCAAGGCGGCGGTGGACGGACTCGGAACCTCCGAATCCACCGGTGCCCTGCTCTTCGCACTGTTTGTCCTGGCCATGACCGCGATGCGCTTCTTTGGCGGCACGTCCATCGACAGGTACGGGCGGGTGGCCGTGCTGCGTGCCAGCATGGCCGCAGCCGCGGCCGGTCTGGGCCTGTTCGTCTTCGCGGGCAACATCTGGCTGGCGGCCGTCGGAGCGGCGCTGTGGGGAGTGGGGGCCGCCCTCGCGTTCCCGATGGGAATGTCCGCCGCGGCCGACGACCCCAAGCACGCGGCCGCAAGGGTCTCGGTGGTCTCCACCATCGGCTACGTGGCGTTCCTGGCCGGGCCCCCGCTGCTCGGCTACCTTGGCGACCTCACGGGGATTCACTTGGCACTCCTCGCGATCGGGGTGCCCATCCTGGTTGCCCTGCTGCTTGCCGGCGCCGCCAAGCCGCTGTCCGCCAGGCGGTGACGCGGCCGGCGGTGACCCGCCGATAGCGGGTTCGGACCGCACGCCTCCCCTCCGGCAGCCACTGAACCTCCGTGCCCGGCGGGCTACCCGGCGGTAGGGTGGGGCAATGCGAAGAATGCTGCGAAGGGGACCTGGCTGGGTGGCCGGACTGGACCGAACGCTGATGCGGGCGGTGTCGGCCTTTCCCGGCGGGCACCACGACACCTTCTTCCGCAGGCTCTCCGCCGCAGCCAACAATGGCAAGCTCTGGTTCGGCGTAGCCGCCGTGGCAGCTGCTATTCCCGGACGCACCAGGCGCGCCGCGGTTCATGGCCTGCTAGCCCAGGGCGTTGCCTCCGCCGTGACCAACCTCGTTTTCAAAACCGTGCTGCCCCGCAGGAGGCCGCTGCCGGAGCACCTGCCCGTGTTCCGCTTTGTGAACCCGCAGCCCACCAGTTCATCGATGCCGTCCGGCCATTCAGCCTCGGCCATTGCCTTCGCCCTCGGCGCGGGCTTCGTGCAGCCGGTCCTGGGTGCGGCGGTGGCGCCGGTGGCGGCCGGAGTTGCCTACTCCAGGGTGCATACCGGCGCGCACTGGCCGTCCGATGTCCTCTTCGGTTCGGCGATTGGAGCAGCGTCAGCCTTCGTGACGAGGAAATGGTGGCCCGTCCGGCCGCCGTTTCCACCCACGACGCGCTGCGAGGTGGAGGCGGCGGCAGTCCCCCGCGGCGAAGGCCTCAGTATCGCCGTGAACACATTGGGCGGGTCGTTCACCGAGGAAACTTCGGCAGCGTTGCTGGAAGTATTCCCGCAAGCGCATATAACGACCATTGCGCCGGACCAGAACGTCGCCGCCCTGATGGAGGCTGCGGCGACCAGGCCCGGCACCCGTGCGCTGGGCGTGTGGGGAGGTGACGGAACGGTGGGCACTGCGGCTGCGGCCGCCGTCGCCCACGACCTTCCCCTGCTGGTGCTGGCGGGCGGAACACTCAACCATTTCGCCCGCGATGCCGGGACCCCCACGCTCACCGAAGCGGTGTCGGCCGCAGCGAAGGGCGAGGCGGCACTGGCTGACGTTGGCGCGGTTGCGGTGGAGCGGGGGCTCGCCGATGACCCGGAAAACGTGGAGCTCATCATGCTCAATACCGCCAGCATCGGGTTGTACCCCAACCTCGTGCGGCGCCGCGAGCACCTCCAGCCCGCCCTCGGCAAACCCCTGGCCGGGGTGGTGGCGATGTTCCGCACGTTCGCGTTGGAGAAGCCCACCACGCTCACGGTGGACGGCGTACGCCACAAGCTGTGGATCATGTACCTTGGCCGGGGCCGCTACTACCCCCGTGACCACGCCCCGCTGGTCCGTCCCGTGCTGGACGACGGCGTCCTGGACGTCAGGATGATCACCGCCGACGAATCCTTCGCCCGCCTCCGCCTGCTCTGGTCTGTGCTGACCGGCACCGTGGCAACGTCCAAAATCACCCATTTGGCCGAGGCCACGCGGGTACGGATTGAGTCCGATTCGGGCCCGCTGGTGCTCGCTGTGGACGGCGAAGCCATGCCGGGGGTACGCGCCGCGGAATTCACGCTCAAGCGCGGCGCGCTCCGCTACTACTCTCCGCACAGCGACGGCTGACCTCCGCCCCCTCATCCGATCGGATGAGGGGGGCTACCCTGATTCGCCCCTGAATCATCCCTGAGACCGGCGAATTCGGCTGTCCGCGTCGGTAGCGTGGAACGTGCACACCAGACAGCATCCCGCAGCTACGCAAAGGAACGCTTCCATGATCGAGGCACAAGGCCTGACGAAGGTCTACGGCGACAAAACCGCCGTCGGCGGCGTCAACTTCACTGTCCAAGCCGGCCAAGTCACTGGCTTCCTGGGCCCCAACGGAGCCGGCAAATCAACCACCATGCGCATGATCATGGGGCTGGATACGCCGACGGCGGGAAGGGTCACCGTGAACGGCGTCCCGTTCGCGCGCCACGTCGCGCCGCTGCGTGAGATCGGGGCGCTGCTGGACGCTAAGGCCGTCCACACGAGCCGCTCCGCCTACAACCACCTGCTGGCCATGGCAGCCACCCACAGCATCCCCAAGAAGCGCGTCCACGAAGTCATCGAGATGACGGGCCTGGCGGACGTCGCGCGGAAGAAGGTCAAGGGCTTCTCGCTCGGCATGGGGCAGCGGCTGGGCATCGCCGCCGCGCTCCTGGGCGATCCGCAGACCATCATCCTGGACGAGCCCGTCAACGGGCTGGACCCGGAAGGCGTCGTCTGGGTGCGCAACCTCGTCAAGTTCCTGGCCTCGGAGGGCCGCACCGTGTTCCTGTCCAGCCACCTCATGAGCGAGATGGCCCTGACAGCGGACCACCTGATCGTGATCGGCCGCGGCAAGATCATCGCCGACGCCCCCATCAAGGACCTCATCACCGGCAAGGGACAGAGCCGCACGCGCGTCCGCACGGACCAGCCGGACCAGCTCATGCATGCCCTCGCAGGAGCCGGCGTTTCCGTTGAAGTGCAGGACTACGAACTCCTCGAGGTCAAGGGGCTCGATCCGCGCCGGATCGCCCGTACTGCCCTCGACAACCACGTCATGGTGTACGAACTCACTCCGCTCCAGGCCAGCCTTGAAGAGGCCTACATGGAGCTGACCAAGGACGAGGTCGAATACCACTCGCTGATCACCACGGGAGCCCCTGTTCCCGCCCAGTCCGGAGGCCACCAGTCATGAGCTCAACCACCTTGGATTCCACCCCTTCCCGCCGCGGCGCGCACACTGCAAACGGTGCTGCCCCTAGCGATGCGGGCCGCCCGGCCGGCGCCGGCATTGGTCCCGGCCCCACATTTTTCCGGGTGCTGAACTCCGAATTCATCAAGTTCCGCACCCTGCTGTCCACCCTGGTCCTCCTCGCCTCCACGGCCGTGGTCATGGTCGGGTTCGGTGCGCTGTCAGCCTGGGGAACAGGCCAGTTCGCGGACGCGGCAGGTTCCGACCCCCAGGCGGCCGAAGCCATCGCTGCCCAGGGCGGCGATCTGGCGGTCACCGTGCCAACGTCCGGCATCGCCTTCGCGCAGCTGATCCTGGGGTCCCTCGGCGTGCTGCTGATGAGCTCCGAATTCACCACCGGCATGGCCCGCTCCACGTTTGCTGCCGTTCCGAAGCGGCTCCCGGCGTTTGTCGCCAAGCTCGTAGTGGTCATGGTCAGTGCCTTTCTCCTGACGGCGGTGTCCACTTACGTGGCCGGCTTGGTCTCGGTGCCGATCCTGGACAACTACGGCCTCAAACTGGACCTTGCCAGCTCGCAGTCGGTCAAGCTGCTGCTCGTCAACAGCGCCTACGTAGCGGCCGTGGCAGCGATCGGCATGGCGCTCGGCACCATCGTCCGCAACTCGGCCGGCGGCATCATGAGCCTCGTGGGCCTGTTCTTCGTGGCGCCCATTGCCTTCCAGCTGATCCCCGGCGACTTCTTCGTGGAGGCCCGCAAGTACCTGCCCGGAAACACCATCAGTCCGCTGACCGCGGTGGAACACGTTCCGGAGACGCTCGAAGTCTGGCAGGCCGCCCTGGTACTGGGCGCCTGGGTGCTGGTGCCGGTGGGGCTGGCCATGGTCCTGCTCAAGAAGCGCGACGTATAGTCCGGAGCGTACCTTTAGGCTCAACCCATGAGTGAAGCTGTTTCCGTGAAGGACGCGCCAGCCGGCCCGGCTGACGCGTCCTTCGCCGAGATCGCCGCCCGTCGGCGCGGCCGCGTGCGCCGGTACCTGCACCGGCATCCGCGGGTGATGGATGCGGTGGTGGTGGCCTGCTACGTCCTGCTGGTGACGCCCACAGTAGTGGACTCCGTGACGGCCGGTGGCTGGCTGCCGCCCGCGCTGCTCGCCGGCGTCGCGCTTGCCCTGTACTTCCGGCGGCAATATCCCGTCCCCGTAGTGGCCGTCATCGCGGCGGTGGAAGTGGCGGTCACCCTGCTGCATCCGTGGGGTTCCAACGTTTCGGCGGGGCTGTGGTTCTCGCTCTACGCGGTTGCCGTGGTGCACACCCGGCGCTTCGCCCTGGTCACGCTGGCCCTTGTGACCGCGCCGCTGGCGCTGCTGTACTTCTTCGCGGCGGTTGGCCCGCTGGAGCGGGAACTGCCGCGCTCCGCGGCGTCTCCGGAGGAATTCCAGCTCATCTCGAGCATCGCCGCGGGCACCAGCATCGCGCTCTCCAACGTCATTGCCACGGGAATCGGGATCTCGGTGCGCCAGCGCAGGGAGCACGAGCAGGAGGTCGCGGCCTGGGCCGCGCAGGCTGCACGGCTCGGCTCCGTCAACGAGCGGAACCGGATAGCGCGGGAGATGCACGACGTCGTGGCGCACTCGCTGACCGTGATGATCACGTTGTCGGACGGAGCCGCCGTCGTGGTCCGGAAGGATCCGGAACGTGCCGCGGACGTGCTGGCCGAGTTGTCCCGGACCGGGCGGACCGCCCTGGCGGACATGCGCCGCGTGCTGGGCGTCCTTCGCGATGACACGGCCGCCGGACAGGCGCCCCGCGAACCGCTGGCAGCCGGGGACAGCCTCGCCAAGCTGCTCGACGGCTTCCGCACAGCGGGCCTGCCGGTCCACTACTCGCACACGGGCCCGGCGCTGCCGGAGGACGCTGCCTTCCAGCTCACCGTGTACCGGATCGTGCAGGAGTCGCTCACCAATGTCCTGCGTTACGGCCGGGCACTGAGCCGGGTGGACGTCCTGGTGGTCCGGGACGATTCCACCGTCACCATTGAAGTGATCGACGACGGCAGGGGCACCGCCGAGGGCTCCGCCGGCACGGCATCCCCCGGTTCCGCGTCCCTTGGCACCGGAACACACGGTGCCGGATCCCTTGGATCCGGACAGGGTCTGCCGGGGATGAAGGAACGCGCCGGAATCTACGGCGGTACCGTGGAGGCGGGCCGTGCCGTCAACGGCGGGTGGCGCGTGCGGGCCGTGCTGCAACTGAACGGAAACAAGGGGGACGAATGAACGACGACGGACGCATCCGGGTTCTGCTGGTGGATGACCAGCCGCTGCTTCGAATGGGCTTTCGCCTGATTCTTGAGGGGGAAGACGACCTCGAGGTGGTCGGCGAGGCGTCCGACGGAGCGGAGGCGATTGCCCGGGTGCGCGAGCTCACCCCGGACGTGGTCCTCATGGACGTCCGGATGCCGGTCCTCGACGGCATCGAGGCGACCCGCGCCATCGCGGGCTCGGGCGCCTGCTCGCGGATCATCATCCTGACCACCTTCGACCTCGATGAATACGCCTTCGCCGGCCTGCAGGCAGGAGCGTCGGCCTTCCTGCTCAAGGATGTGGCGCCCGCCGACCTGGTCCGGGCCGTCAGGGTGGTGGCGAGCGGCGACGCCGTCGTGGCCCCCCGCATCACCCGGCGCCTGCTGGAAACGTACGTCCGGGGCAACGGGGTGCCCGCAGATGCGCCCTCCGCTTCGCCGGGCCACCGTGATCCGCTGCTCGAGGACCTCACGCCGCGGGAGACCGAAATGCTGGAGGCGATGTCCGAGGGTCTGTCCAACGCGGAGATCGCGCACAGGTACTTCCTTTCAGAAGCCACGGTGAAGACCCATGTGCGGCGGATCCTCACCAAGCTGCACCTCCGCGACCGGGTGCAGGCCGTGGTTTATGCCTACGAGACCGGCCTCGTGACACCGAGCAACCCGGATTACTGACCCGGACTGCTGACCCGGCACGCGCACAGCCTCCACACAGGATGGCCCTATACAGGCCATAGCTGCCTCGAGTTTCATGGAGCCATGACTCCTTCACCCCGCACCCCCGGCCGGCAGGACGCTCCGCATGAGCCCCACCCCAACCACGACCGCGGCCTCGAGTTCGACCTCTCCACGCTGATGACCCGCCGGTCCCTGGGGATGTTCTTTGGGGCAGGCACGGCGGCAGCTGCGCTGGCGGCGTGCACACCGGGCGGTTCCTCCGGTTCCGCAGCCACCACCGGAACGTCGTCCGCGTCCGCCGGATCCACAGCGCCGGCGACGGCGCCGGCGGCCTCCGCGTCGTCCTCCGCCGCCGCGTCCCCCACGGTGACCCGGGCGATCGCCGAGTGCAGCGTGGAGATCCCGCAGGAGACAGCCGGGCCCTACCCGGGCGACGGGTCCAACGGGCCGAATGCACTCGAGGCGTCCGGCGTGGTGCGGCAGGACATCACCTCCAGCTTCGGGACGTCGACCACGAAGGTCGACGGCGTGCCGCTCACCGTCACGCTGACGCTGCTCGAGAACGCCAACGGCTGTGTTCCGCTGGCTGGCGCCGCCGTCTACGCCTGGCACTGTGACCGGGACGGAAAGTACTCCCTGTACGATTCCGGGCTGGAAAACGAGAACTATCTCCGCGGCGTGCAGGAGGCAGACGCCAACGGCCAGGTCACGTTCAAGACCATCTACCCGGGTGCCTACAACGGCCGCTGGCCGCACATCCACTTCGAAGTCTTCCAATCCATGAACAACGCCACGGCGGCCGGGCAGGTGCTCGCGGTCTCGCAGATCGCGCTGACCGACGCTGCCTGCAGGGAGGTCTACGCCTCTGCCGGCTATGAGACCAGCGCCCGGAATTTCCCCAACACCACGCTGAAGTCGGACAACGTCTTCGGCGACGACGGCGGCATCTACCAGCTGGCCGCCATGTCCGGTTCCGTCTCGGCCGGCTACACGGCGGGCCTGAACGTCACCGTCTAGGCCGTCTCCGTCCAGGGCGGCGCTAGACTCGGAGCCATGCCTCTCCACACCTCTGCCGCAGACCACATCCGGGACCTCGGCGACTATGTCAGCGCCGCGCCGTCGAGCTTTCACGCCGCTCACGAAGGTGCCCGGCGGCTGGAGGCGGCCGGTTTCACCGGCCTGGATGAGCTGCAGGCCTGGGATGCTGCCGCGGGCAAGTATTATGTGATCCGCGACGGCGCCCTGATCGCGTGGGTGACGCCGGAGGGCGCGGGCCCCACCACGGGCTTCAACATCCTCGGCGCGCACACCGATTCGCCGTCCTTCAAACTCAAGCCCAAACCCACCACGGGCAGGTTCGGGTGGCTGCAGGCCGGCGTGGAAGTCTACGGCGGGCCCCTGCTGAACTCCTGGCTGGACCGCGAACTGCAGCTCGCCGGGCGCCTCGTCATGCTCGACGGCACCCAGCACCTCACCGCCACCGGCCCGCTGCTGCGCTTTCCGCAACTGGCCATCCACCTGGACCGGGCTGTAAACGACGGACTCACCCTGGACAAGCAGCAGCACATGAACCCGGTGTTCGGGCTCGGCGATCCGGCCGGCGAGGACCTCCTCGCGCTGCTGGCCGAGCGGGTGTCAGGCAACGGCGCCGGTCCGGGCCGCGGCGCCGCAGGGGGCGGGGCGCCGGTTGATCCGGAACAGATCGGCGGGTACGACGTCGTCATTGCAGACACGCAGCCACCCGCGGTTTTCGGGGCGAAGAGCGAGTTTTTCGCCTCCGGGCGGTTGGACAACCTTTCGGCCACGCATGCCGGACTGGCGGCGCTGATTGCGCATGCGGATGCGAATGGCCAGAGCCCGGCGGTTTCAACAGGCTCAACCAGCGGGTCCGGACCGGCGCCGATCGCCGTGCTGGCGGCCTTCGACCATGAGGAAATCGGGTCGGCCTCGCGCTCGGGGGCGTGCGGGCCCGTGCTCGAAGACGTCCTGGTCCGCATCTCGGACGGACTGGGTGCGTCGGCGGGCCAGCGGCGGCAGGCGTTTGCGGCGTCGTTCTGTGTCTCTGCCGACGCGGGCCACGCCGTCCATCCCAACTATCCTGAGCGGCACGACCCCGTTAACCGGCCCGTTCTCAATGGCGGCCCGCTGCTGAAAATCAATGCCAACCAGCGGTATGCCACCGACGCCGCGGGCGCCGCACTCTGGGCCCGGCTGTGCGGCGAGGCCGGCGTCCCCTACCAGGAGTTCGTCTCCAACAACGTGATGCCCTGCGGCTCCACCATCGGGCCGCTGACCGCGACCCGGCTGGGCATCCGGACCGTGGACGTGGGCGTGCCCCTGCTCTCCATGCACTCGGCAAGGGAGCTTTGCGGGGTGGAGGATCCGCACCGCCTCGCCCGCGTCACGGAACTGTTCTTCGGCACGCCCGCGGAGCCGTAACCGGCGCGGCCGAACATTTCAGCCCCGTTACAGAATTGTCCTCTGAACAACACTTGTTGCTTAGTTATGCCTGCGGCTGGGAGAATGTCCGTTTTCCGGGCTTGTAAACTGTGTCACTGCACAGCCCGGTCCGACCGATGGCTCCTTTAGTGTGAAACGCACATGTGGTCCGCGGCACACGCCCCAAACCGGCCCGACCCCACCCCAAGACCTGAAATCAACAAGAGGACGGCGCATCCATGCACGCTGACCAGCAACTCTCAAAATCCCTGAAACCCCGGCACCTGTCCATGATCGCCATCGCGGGCGTCATCGGCGCCGGGCTGTTTGTGGGTTCCGGCGCCGCAATCCAGCAGGCAGGTCCGGGCATCCTGCTGGCATACATGGCCGCGGGGATCGTGGTCATCCTGGTGATGCGGATGCTGGGCGAAATGGCCGCCGCCAATCCCGAGACCGGGTCCTTCTCCACCTACGCGGACAAGGCACTGGGGCGCTGGGCGGGCTTCAGCATCGGCTGGCTCTATGCGTGGTTCTGGATCATCGTGCTGGGCATCGAGGCCACCGCCGGCGCGGCCATCATGCACCGCTGGGTGCCGGGCATCGACCAGTGGGTCTGGGCCCTGGTGCTCATGGTGCTGCTGACCCTGACCAACCTCGGCTCGGTGAAGTCCTACGGTGAATTCGAGTTCTGGTTCGCTTCCATCAAGGTCACCGCGATCGTCCTGTTCCTCATTTTCGGCATTGCGGCGATCCTGGGCCTGATCCCGGGGGTTCCGGCCCCGGGCATCAGCAACCTGATCGAGAACGGCGGCTTCCTGCCGAACGGCCCGGGAGCCGTGCTGGCCGGAATCCTCGTGGTGGTCTTTTCCTTCTTCGGAGCCGAGATCGCCACCATCGCCGCCGGCGAATCGGAAAACCCCGTGGACGCCGTGAAGAAGGCCGTGAAATCCACCGTCTGGCGCATCCTGGTTTTCTACATCGGTTCCATTGCCATCGTGGTCACCCTGCTGCCGTGGAATTCCGCCACCGTCGCCAAGAGCCCGTATGTCGCCGTCATCGAGCTGTTCGGCATCCCGGGGGCCGGCACCATCATGGACATCGTGGTGCTCACCTCGGTGCTGTCCTGCCTGAACTCCGGCCTCTACACGGCCAGCCGCATGCTCTTCTCACTTTCCCGCCGGGGTGACGCACCCAAGTCCTGGATGAAGATTTCCAAGCGCGGCGTGCCCGCTGCGGCTGTGCTGGCCTCCACGGTGGTCGGCTTCATCACCGTGGGACTGAACTACATCGCCCCGGACACGGTATTTCTGTTCCTGGTGAACACATCCGGTGCCATCGCCCTGTTCGTCTGGCTGGTGATCGCCGCTTCACAGCTGATCCTGCGCCGCCGCATGGGAGCGGCAGCCAAGGATCTTGAGCTGAAGATGTGGCTGTTCCCGTACCTGACCTGGCTGTCGATCGGCAGCATCGTTGCCCTCATCATCGGCATGATGATCCTGGATTCCACCCGTGAATCGCTCCTGCTGTCCATCGCCCTGGCCGCCGTCGTGGTGGGTATCGGCCTGTGGCGCTACCGCAAGGGCGGTACAGAGGCCGTCCCGGCAGGGACTGGCGCTCCGGCCGCAACGGCCGCTCCCGAGGTTGAAGGCGTCGGCGCGGGGACCGGGCCGGCGTCGTAAGTTCTCCGCAACCGCTTTTGCTCCAACACGAGACCGCCTGTCCGGCGGGCCCACCAGGGCCCGGGACGGGCGGTTTTGTCGTCCCGGGCCCTGGTCGTCCCGGGTGGATGGGCCGCGCGGTGGATGGGCCCCGCGCCAGGGCCGGCCCGGCCTGGTTCAGCCCTGGCGCGGGGCGAACATGATCACGGCCACGCCGGCCAGGCATACTGCGGTGCCGATGACGTCCCAGCGGTCCGGCCGGAAGCCATCCAGCACCACGCCCCAGGCCAGAGAGCCCGCGATGAAGACCCCTCCGTAGGCAGCCAGCACGCGGCCGAAGTTTGCATCGGGCTGAAAGGCGGCCACAAAGCCGTAGATCCCCAGGGCCACCACGCCCAGCCCCGCCCACCACCAGGCCCGGTCCTCACGCACTGACTGCCAGATCAGCCAGGCGCCGCCGATCTCTGCCACGGCGGCCAGCGTGAAAAGAAGCAAGGATTTCAGCATCGTCATGGCTCCAGTATTCCGTCCGGCTGGAGTTATCCACATGGGCCTGCCGGATGCTGGCCACGATCCAGGCCGGAACATAGATTTGCTGGGACAGCGGTACTCGGACAGAAACTGGACGGCATGGCACAGCAGCACCCTTTAGCCGGCATCTCCGCCGAGCCGGCCAGCCGCCCTCCGCCCGGCCCGAATCGCGGAAACCCGCTCCGATGCACTAAGATATTGAAGTCTGTGCTGCGCCCTGCCTCCGTTTTGGCTGCCGGGTGCGCACGGCATCGCAAATGAACCTCCTGTTACGGAAATGCCGTAACCGCTTAGCCCAAAGGAGGTGGGTTCACATATGCGTCCTTACGAATTGATGGTAATCATCGACCCCGAGGTCGAAGAGCGTACCGTAGAGCCGTCGCTTCAGAAGTTCCTGAATGTCATCACCAACGATGGTGGAACCATCGAAAAGGTTGACATCTGGGGCCGTCGTCGCCTCGCCTATGACATCAAGAAGAAGTCCGAAGGTATCTACGCCGTGGTGAACTTCACCGCCAAGCCGGAAACCGCCAAGGAACTTGACCGCCAGCTGAGTCTCAACGAGACCATCATGCGCACCAAGATCACCCGCCCCGAAGAGCAGAAGGTCGTTGCTGAGTAATTTCAGCTCCCGGCTTTTATTCTTTACCCCGCAGGAACGAACAAGGAGGCAGTAGATGGCAGGCGAAACCACTATTACGGTCATCGGTAATCTCACCAATGACCCCGAACTGAGGTTCACACCGTCAGGTTCGGCAGTAGCGAACTTCACCATCGCTTCCACGCCTCGCACCTTCGACCGCCAGTCCAATGAGTGGAAGGACGGGGAAACCCTGTTCCTCCGCGCATCGGTGTGGCGCGAAGCAGCCGAAAACGTCGCCGAGTCCCTGACAAAGGGCATGCGCGTGATCGTAAATGGCCGCCTGAAGAGCCGTTCCTACGAAACAAAAGAAGGCGAAAAGCGCACCGTTATCGAGCTCGAAGTCGATGAAATCGGCCCGAGCCTGCGCTACGCCAACGCCAAGGTCAACCGCACCCAGCGCTCCGGCGGTCAGGGTGGCCAGGGTGGCTTCGGCGGAGGCAACAGCGGCGGTGGATTCGGTGGCGGCCAGGGTGCAAACCAGGGCGGCAACGCCGGAGGAACCTGGGGCGGCAACCAGCCCGCAGCAGCGCAGGAAGACCCTTGGGCCACGCCCGGGGTCAGCAATGCGGGC
Source organism: Burkholderia sp. RS01 (assembly GCF_039748055.1). NCBI lineage: Bacteria > Pseudomonadati > Pseudomonadota > Betaproteobacteria > Burkholderiales > Burkholderiaceae > Burkholderia > Burkholderia sp. RS01. Next base: position 135,862 of record NZ_JBDLAK010000006.1, on the reverse strand, counting down.
GGCAGCTGGGGCAACGGCCCGGATTCCGAACCTCCCTTCTAAAACAACAAATTAAAGGTCCGACGCCGGAACCGCCCGGGTGCCGAAGGCACCATGGTGAATGCCGCCGGCGGACCACCACCATCCCGTGGATCAATATCCACGGGCTCCATAGAATAGGAGCTCCACGATGGCTAAGGCTGAACTCCGTAAGCCCAAACCAAAGTCCAACCCCTTGAAGGCCGCTGACATCACTGTCATCGACTACAAGGACGTAGCATTGCTGCGCAAGTTCATCTCCGACCGCGGAAAGATCCGCGCCCGTCGCGTCACTGGCGTCACGGTGCAGGAACAGCGCAAGATCGCCCAGGCAATCAAGAACGCCCGCGAAGTTGCTCTGCTGCCTTACTCCGGCGCTGGCCGCGGCTAAGGAAGGGATTAACTAACATGGCAAAGCTCATTCTGACCCACGAAGTAACCGGTCTCGGTGCTGCTGGCGACGTTGTCGAGGTCAAGGACGGTTACGCACGTAACTACCTGCTGCCCCGCAACTTCGCCCTGACCTGGTCCAAGGGCGGCGAGAAGCAGGTTGAGTCCATCAAGGCTGCCCGCGTTGCCCGCGAGCACGCTTCCCTGGAAGACGCTCAGAAGCAGGCCGCTGCACTCTCCGCCAAGCCGGTCAAGCTGGTCGTCAAGGCCGGCGAGACCGGACGCCTGTTCGGCACCGTCAAGCAGGCCGACGTGGCCGACGCTGTTGAGGCCGCTGGCCTTGGCCGCATCGACAAGCGCAAGGTTGAACTGCCGGCACACATCAAGTCGGTCGGTTCCTACCAGGCCAACGTCCGTCTTCACGACGACGTTGCCGCTGTGATCGAACTCGACGTAGTCGCAGGTAAGTAGCAGTTCCGGCTTCACGCCAGAGCGCTACGCAGTCCTGAACTGCTGGCAGCCCCCGCCGTCGGATTCCTCCGGGAAGCCGACCGCGGGGGTTGCCGCGTTAACCACCCGACGGCTGCTCAGGCCCGGTGAACGACGGTGGTGCAGTAGCGGTAGCCGAGCACGATGAGCTCGGCCAGCACCGCCTCGTCCACGTCAGCGAGTTTATTGACGTACAGGCAGCCCGCGCCCGTCCTGTGCTTGCCGAGCCGGGCCAGCAAGTCGGCGGACTCCGGCGAATTGGTCAGGCCGTACAGCGAAAGGCTGGCTCTCCGGGGCGAAAACCCCACGGCCGGCATGTCACCCTCGCGGCCGGTGGCGTACTTGTAGTGCACCCTGCCGAAGCCCACGATCGTGGGCCCCCACATCTCGGGCTCCTCGCCGGTCAGCTCCGCCATGAGGTCCCGCAGCCGGAGTCCGTCCCGACGCCGGACGGGGTGCTCCACCCCGGCGACGAATTCGTCCGCCGAAGCTCCGGTCACCTGCGTCTGGTTCTCCGTCATGGAGGCAGTCTACTTGCCTCGAATACGGCCGTGCGGGGCTAGGCCACGCGGCGCGTTCCGCCGGCAAGAGAGGCAGTTGACCCCGCCACTGTGGACGCTGGTAACCTGCAGCGGTGACCGATGAAACCGCCCCAGCCACCCGCCGTCGACCTTTCACGCAGGTGGACGTCTTCACGAGCGAACCGTACCGCGGGAACCCGCTGGCCGTCGTCGTCGATGCCGGTGGGCTTGACGCCGGGCAGATGCAGCAGTTCGCGAACTGGACCAACCTTTCCGAAACAACCTTCCTGCTCCCCCCGACGAAGCCGGAGGCGGACTACCGCGTCCGCATCTTCACCGGCAGCGAGGAATTTCCCTTCGCCGGCCACCCGACCCTCGGCTCCTCGCACGCCTGGCTCGAGGCCGGAGGCCGGCCGCAGCAGGAGGGAGTGCTCGTCCAGGAATGTGGCGCCGGCCTCGTGCGGGTGAAGCACGACGGCGGCAGGCTCGCTTTCGCGGCTCCGCCGCTGACGCGTTCGGGGCCGGTGTCTGAACCCGAGCTGCGCAGCATTGCCCAAGGCCTCGGACTGCCCCGCGAGGCGCTGCTGGACGCATCCTGGCTGGTCAACGGCCCTGACTGGATCGGCGTGCTGCTGGAGTCCGCCGAACGGGTGCTGGCCATCCGGCCCGCCTACGCGGCCATGGAAGGACTCAAGATCGGTGTCATCGGACCGCATGCCGCAGGTGCTGGCGCCGACTTCGAGGTCCGGACTTTCATCCCCGGAGACGCTGTGGCGGAAGACCCCGTCACCGGCAGCTTCAACGCAGGAGCCGCGGAGTGGCTGATCGGCACCGGCCATGCGCCGTCGTCGTACGTGGCCGCGCAAGGTACCGTGCTTGGACGCAAGGGGCGCATCCACATCGACGCCGAGGGCGGCGACATCTGGGTGGGCGGCAGCTCAGTGACGTGTATCCGGGGGACCGTGGACCTCTGAACGGCGCGGAGCGGTGACGGGCGCGAGCACGGGCGCGAGCGGCCCCTCGCGAGCGGCGGAATAAATGCGAAGTCCCCTGGGTTGAGCAGGTAGATGCAAACGCATGTACTGTCACTGGCAGTCGAACCTGAGGAGACCACCGTGGAGACCCGCCGTATCACCGTTCTGTCCGCCGGCCTGGGAGTGCCGTCGTCGAGCCGCCTGCTCGCCGACCAGCTCGCGGCAGCCGCCAAGCAGCGGCTGGAGGAGGCCGGCTACGAGGTCGCCGTGGATGTGCTGGAACTCCGCGATCTCGCCGTGGAGATCGCCAACAATTTCGTCACGGGCTACGCGGGTCCCCGCCTTGCCGATGCGATCGCCGGCGTTGAGGCGTCGGACGGCATCGTTGCCGTCACGCCAGTCTTCAGCGCCTCCTACAGCGGGCTGTTCAAGTCCTTCATGGATGTCCTGGATCCCAAGTCCCTGGACGGTAAGGCCGTGCTGCTGGGCGCCACAGGCGGCACCGACCGCCACCAGATGGTGCTCGAGTACGCCATGCGCCCGCTGTTCAGCTACCTGCGCACGCGTACGGCGGCTACTGCGGTCTTCGCGGGCCCCCAGGACTGGGGCAACACGGACGACGGCGGTACGCCCCTTTCCGCGCGGATCGACCGCGCTGCGGCCGAGTTCAGCCACCTGCTCGAGGGGGCGCAGCCGGGCCGGAAGGCCGCGCCGCTGGAGTCCCTGCCCTTTGAACAGCTGCTGGCGGGCATCGCGGGCGCACGGTAGGCGGGGGCGCGGGTGAACTATTCCCGGTATCCGCTCGTTGTGCCGGACATGAAGTGTCCTGTTGATTCTGTAGACCTGATCATGAGCGAACGCAGCGGCGTCGAAATCGACTACTGCCCCCAGTGCCGGGGGGTATGGCTTGACCGCGGGGAGCTGGACAAGATCATTGACCGTGTGGCCGCCGGGGGACCGGCGCCTGCCCCGGCTGTCGGCATGGCCCCGCCTCCGCTGTACCGGAACCACGAGCCGTGGCGTGAGCAGCCCCGCTACGATGACCGTGGCCACGGCAAGGGCCATGACCGTGACTACGACCGCCGCCGGCCCAAGAAGAAGGACGGCTGGCTGGGTGACCTCTTCGACTTCTAGTCGCTGCTGCGGGGTTCCCTGCCGGAGGCTTAGTCGTCAAGCAGCGCGATGAATTCGCGGGCCTGCTTCATGGTGATATCCGAGTGCCTGGTCAGCGCGGTGGCTGCGGCTTCCGTGTTGCCGCTTTTGGCGAGCGTACGGATGCGGCCGTAGATCTCGTCGTTCAGCATGTTGCTGCTGACCTCCCGGGTGACGTCGCCCTTGCTGGCGATGGCCCGGTACCGGTAAGGGAAGCGCTGCGGGGTGTCGTCGTCCGCATCGGCCTCGGTGGCCGCCTGGGGCGGCGGGCGGAACGGCTGCGGGTGGGCCGCCAGCGCGGCCACGGCATCGCGCGAGGCCCGGAGGCCCTGGCCTGAGGCCTCGTAGTAGAGCTTGATGGCGGCCATCGCCTGGCCCTGGGCGATCAGGGCATACAGCCGCCGGTGTTCGTCCTCCGAGAGCTTGGCGGCAGCCATTTTCGCCAGTTCCGCGGATTCCGGCGGTGCCTTGGCCGGCCCGGTGGCCTGTCGCCGGCGCCCCCAGGCCCGGGCCGTGAGGGCCACGGCGACGGCGACGGCCACGAGGATCAGGAGGGGGATCACGAGGGATTCCATTGTTCTAAAGCCGATCTACATATTGCTTGGCGGTCAAAAGGTCGGAGTGGGTTGCCTGGCGCAGAAGCTTGATTGCCTGGATTTTCTGCCCGTTGCGCGCCATGGACTGCAACTGGAGGGCCAGCTGCGGATCGAGCTGGCCGCCGGGCAGGACAGCGCCCTGGACAGCGTGCTGCCCCTGGCCTGCGGCCAACCCGGGCCGGCCCAGGAGCGCCGCCCGGGCGTGGTCCTGCTGCTGGGTGTGCTGTTGTTCGTTCTGGCTGGGCCGCGTCGCCGCATCAACGCGGGCACGGGCAGCCGTCGCGGCCTGGACCTGGGCGGCGTAGTGGGCCTGTGAGCGCCTGGCCAGATCCATCTGGTAGCGTTCCGCTTCCGACATGCCCGTATCCCGCGGCTTCAGTGCCGTGGACAGGGCCCAGAGGACAGCCATGAGGATAAGGACAGGCAATATGACTATCAGAACGTCGCCCATAGTTAGAGCTTAGGCCAGATGCGTGGTATCCACAGCATGTGCCGGAGCGCGAATACAGCGGAGGCTCCCGTCGCCGTACGGCCCTCCGGCGGCCAGGCTGTGAGTTTGCCCGCAAGAACCTCGCAAATGCGCATCCGGAAGCCCAAATTACCGGCCGGTATCCCCAGTAACCGGCTTCAGGCTGTGGATGAAGGTTCGTAAATAAATTATCCAGTCCACAGGGCAGAAGCAGTGTTTCCGCAGGTCAGGGCCTATGTAGACGCGAAAGAAATTTGATTTCCACAGCTTCACCCACAGGCTGTGCACAAGCAGGGGAGCGTTGTGCACAGGTTATCCACAGAGGTGCAGAACTGTGGGCTTTGTGCGTTGCCCGGCGGGCGCTAACGTAGCGGAGACACCCCATCAGGACGCGGTTCCCTTCCGGCCCGGCACACTGAAGCTGACGATTTCCGAGGCTCCGGATGCTCCGTGCTGCCTGTGGAAAACCTGTTGATGAGGCGTCGCTGCGGGGGCACGGCGTCAGCCGGAAAATGTCAGGGCCGGCTGGTGTAGTTGGACTAGCCGCGCAGCAAGTCCCGCTGGACGGCCCACCCACCCGGCATACGGCACACCCGCCGCAGATTCCCCACCGGGACCTGCGGACACAATGGAGGACGGCAGCTTTGTCAGTTACGCACCTGGACTCAATCGAGGGCACCCGCAGCTCCGAGGGCAGCCGCAAACCTCCGCAGGATATTCCGGCTGAACAGTCCGTCCTGGGCGGCATGATGCTCTCCAAGGACGCCATCGCGGACGTGGTGGAGATCCTCCGCGGCCAGGACTTCTACCGCCCTGCCCATGAAACCATCTACGAAGCCGTCATCGATCTCTACGGCCGCGGCGAACCGGCCGACGCCGTCACGGTATCGGACGAGCTGACCAAGCGCGGTGAGATCAACAGGATTGGCGGCCCGGCCTACCTCCACGAGCTGATCCAGACCGTTCCCACCGCCGCCAACGCCGGGTACTACGCCGAGATCGTGGCCGAACGGGCCGTTCTCCGGCGACTGGTCAACGCCGGTACCAAGATCGTCCAGCTGGGCTACGGCCAGGACGGCGAAGTCGAAGACCTCGTCAACCAGGCGCAGGCTGAGGTCTACGCCGTCGCCGAGCGCCGGACCGCCGAGGACTACGTCGTCCTGAAGGACGTCATGGAGTCCACGGTGGACGAGATCGAGGCTTCCGGCCACCGCGGCGAAGGCATGGTGGGCGTCCCCACCGGTTTCTACGAGCTGGACGAGCTCACCCACGGACTGCATCCGGGTCAGATGATCGTCATCGCGGCCCGCCCTGCTGTCGGTAAGTCCACCTTCGCGCTGGACTTTGCCCGCTCGGCTGCCATCAAGAACAACCTGGCCACGGTGATGTTCTCCCTCGAAATGGGCCGGAACGAGATTGCCATGCGCCTCCTGTCCGCCGAGGCCACCATCGGGCTGCAGGACCTCCGCAAGGGCACCATCAAGGACGAGCAGTGGTCCAAAATCGCGACCACCATGGGCCGCATGAACGATGCGCCGCTGTTCATTGACGACAGCCCCAACATGTCCCTCATGGAGATCAGGGCCAAGTGCCGGCGCCTCAAGCAGCAGCATGACCTCAAACTCGTCATCCTCGACTACCTGCAGCTCATGAGCTCCGGCAAGAAGGTGGAGTCCCGCCAGCAGGAGGTCTCGGAGTTCTCGCGTGCACTGAAGCTGCTCGCAAAGGAGCTGCAGGTCCCGGTCATCGCGCTGTCACAGCTGAACCGTGGGTCCGAGCAGCGCCAGGACAAGCGGCCCATGGTGTCAGACCTCCGTGAGTCGGGGTCCATCGAGCAGGACGCCGACATGGTGATCCTGCTGCACCGCGAGGACGTCTACGACAAAGAGTCCCCCCGGGCCGGTGAGGCGGACATCCTCATCGCCAAGCACCGTAACGGGCCCACGAAGGACATCGTGGTTGCTTTCCAGGGCCACTACTCGCGCTTTGCCAACATGGCGGCGGACGCCGGGGGCGGCGGGTTCTAGCCGGGCCTATGCGTCCTGCTGCAGCAAGTGGTTCGGCAGCCTGTTTCCCGGCGCGGCGGCACGGATTTCCAGCAGGTGGCGGGCATGCGCGTGGAGGCGCTTGTCCTCGTCCGAAACGGGCACCCATTGGGGAATCGGTACGGAGGTGCCCTCGGCGTCGCGGGCAACCATGACCGTGAGGCAGTAGGTGGTCAGGTTCAGTTCACCGCCCTTGGGGTCGCCCGAGCGGACATGTACTGCTACGTGCATACCTTTGGTGCCGGTGTAGACCAGCCTGGCCTCGACCTCCACCACATGGCCGATCAGGAGCGGGCGGTAGAAGCGGACGCCGCCGGAGAACACCGCCACGGTGTCCTTGCCGCAGTAGCGTGACGCGCAGACATAGGCCGCCTCGTCGATCCACTTCATGACGATCCCGCCGTGGACCTTCCCGCCCCAATTAACGTCCGTTGGCGCCGCCATGAACCGCAGCACCACGCGCTCGGCGGTGCCGGCGTCGGTATATTCCTGGGCGCTCATGGCCTCCACGATCTGTTCGCGGATACCGATGCGGGCCAGGGCGTGGTCCCGCTCCTCAAGTTCCTGCGCGGTGGCGGGTTCGAATTGCTTGACGGGAATGGGCTTGCCGTCCTCGCCCACGGCCACGAAGATCACCATGCACTGGCTGCGCATGGTGGCGGGCCCGCCCTTCGGGTCGCTGGAGGAGACGACGGTGCGGATGTGCATCGAGGACCGGCCGGTGTAAACGATGGTGGCGGCGACCTCCACCATGTCTCCGCTGTTGACGGGGTCCGCGAAGTGGATGTTCCCCACGTAGGCCGTGACGCAGTACGACTTGGCCCAGCCCACGGCGGCGGCGTAGGCGGCCTTGTCCACCCATTCCAGGACTGTTCCGGCGTCCACGGAGCCGCTATGGCCGACGTCGGTGGGGGCCGCTAGGAAGCGGAGGGTCACTGAATTCGCGGCAGTCTCGCTCATGCTCCGAGCTTACCGATGCGGCCAGGTTCCCGGCTTTTGGGCGGACATAATCGCCTCCCGGACTGCCACATGTGGAGTGCTGACACGGAACACTAAAGATAATGATTATCATTAGTGTCATGAATCTTTTACTCATCCACCCGCTCCCTGCTCCCGTCCGACTTAGCCTCCTCGCCGGGACGCTCGGCATCGCCGTCCTGCTCGCTGGCTGCGGCCAGGAGGCGGGCCGGACTGCCGGAACCCCGTCCGGTGCGGCGTCGGACCGGGAGGCGGCCCATCAGAACGCGGGCCCCCGGGAGGTGCGGGCGCCCGAACCGCGGCTCGTATTCACGCATGCGGGCGGCATCGGGGTGCTGGACGCGGCCACCCTGAAGACGGTCGGCGGGACGGAACTGGACGGGTATAACCGCCTCAGCCCTGCGGGGGACGGACGCCACATCCTCGTGGCAGCCGGTGACGCATTCCGCGTCTTCGATTCGGGCGTGTGGACCGAGCGCCACGGCGACCACGGCCACTCCTACGCAGCCGATCCTCAGCTGACAAGCCGTGCGTTCGAGGCGAGCATGCCGGGCCATGTGGTCCGGCATTCCGGTAAGACTGTCCTTTTCAGTGACGGATCAGGCCAGGTGGAGGTCTTCACGGCCGATCGACTTGGCGCGGCGCTGGAATCCGGGCTGCCGGCGACGTCCACCTACACCGCCCCCGCTGCCCACCACGGCGTGGCGGTGGAGCTGGCCGACGGTAAATTGCTGGTGACCGTGGGCGATGAGGAGGCCCGCAGTGGTGTCGCCCTGCTGGGCGTGGCTCCGGAAGGGCGGGCCCGTGCCGAGATCCTCCGCAGCGATGACTGCCCGGGAGTGCACGGCGAGGCCGTCGCGGGGGAGGATGCCGTTGCGTTCGGATGCGAGGACGGCATGCTGGTCTACAAGGAGGGGAAATTCTCGAAGATCTCCAGCCCCGACCCGTACGGCCGGATGGGCAACCAGGCGGGATCGCCGAAGTCACCGGTGGTACTCGCGGACTACAAGGCGGACAAAGACGCCGTCCTGGAGCGTCCCACCAGGATTTCCTTGGTGAACACCGACTCCGGGAAGCTGAAGCTGGTTGACCTCGGCACGAGCTATTCCTTCCGCTCCCTGGGTCGCGGACCTGCGGGGGAAGCTTTGGTCCTGGGGACCGACGGTGCCCTTCATGTGATCAATCCGCTGACCGGTGCAGTGACGAATAGCATCCCGGTTGTTCAGGCCTGGCAGGAGCCGGAGGTGTGGCAGAATCCCCGGCCCACGCTGTTCGTGCAGGGCGCCACGGCCTACGTCTCAGATCCCGCGGCCAAGAAGATCCACGCCGTGGACCTGAAGAGCGGAAAGGTGGTCAGGTCGGCCGAACTGGAGCACGTCCCGGATGAGCTGACTGGTGTAACCGGCTAGCAGCGGCGCCGATCCCTAGCGGATCGCAGGCGGAACCGTCCGCAAGCGAAACCGACGAAAAACGGCGGCCGCGCACGTGGGTGCGCGGCCGCCGTCGGGCCTTCCGTGAGGCGACGCCCTAGGCGAGGACGCTCAGCTTCGAGCCGGTGCGGCCGAAGAGGGCGCGGTCCACCGAGAGGCGGCCGGCTCCGGTGAGGGCGATGGCGAGGGCGGCGGCGGCCAGCAGCAGGACCAGCTCGTACCCGCCGTTGGCAGCGAAGACGCCAGCCGGAGCGTGCACCAGGAAGAAGGCGCCGAGCATGTCCAGTGCCAGCAGGGCGGCGAAGACCCGGGCGAGCACGCCGAGAATCAGGGCGATGCCGCCGGCCAGTTCGAGGGTGGCGATGACCGGGGCCGCGGCCTCGGCTGCAGGAACGCCCATCTTCGCGAAGGACGCCTGGGTGCCGGCGATGGTGAACTCGCTGAACTTCTGCCAGCCGTGCGCTGCGAAGAGGAATCCGACGATGACGCGCAGGACGGTCAGTGCTGTGGTGGTCAGGGTGGGCTGGTTCATGGAAATTTCGCCGTTCGTATTGGTTGCGTTCGGTCTTGGGAGCGGGCGATCGGATCGCCTGTTGCTTCCATTCCACTGTCCCGCACAGTTGGTTGAAGTGTCAACTAATTGTGACGGTTCGCACGGTACGGGTCCCTATGATCGCCTTTTCCGGAGCCATGGACCGAGCAACCTGGTGGCCGCCGGGAGGAAAATGTACGTCATGAGCGGGGTGAGGATGCAGGTGACCAGAAGCACCTGGAGCACCAGCGGCCAGTCCTGCGTCACAGGGTGCAGCAGGAAGTTGGCCAGCAGGCTGAGGGGAAAGAACGGCAGGAAGATGCTGACCATCTGTTTCCACCGCGGGGGCACCACGGTCTCCGGAACGGCGAGGTGGACATCGCCGGGCTGGGCGAACCAGCCTTCGATCCCGGTGCGGCGCTCCACCCGGGTGATCTCGACCAGGCCGGCGGCACTGTCGATCCACCAGCGGCGCTCCTCGGACTGCTCCCAGTCGTTGAGGAGGTCAGCGTCCGCGAAGCGGTACAGCATGTGCCATTCGTCGGAATCCGCTGCCGACCGGACCCACCCGGAGCCGAGGTAGCCGGGCCATTCGCGGGCCAGTTCCTGGCCGGCGTGTGCCCAGGCGCTGGCCTGGCGCGTGCGGCCCGGGAGGACAGTGCGGGCAATGGACACGGTCACGGGCTGTGGCAGCGATTCTGTGTGTTGCACTGCAGGAATATTACCGGGTCGGGTCATCGGGCCGGCCGCAGGGCGGCCCGCCCGTCACCGGCCGCTAGGCTGAAACGGTGCCCCACTCACCTTCCACCGCGGTTCCGGCCGTGAAATCGAAGAGCCACGCCCGCGAAATCCTGCGCCTTGCGGTCCCCGCGTTCGGTGCCCTGATCGCGGAGCCGCTGTTCCTGCTCGCCGATTCCGCGATCGTAGGCCACCTGGGGGTTGCCCAGCTGGCCGGTGTCGGGCTCGCCTCGGCCCTGCTGCATACGGCTGTCGGCCTGATGGTGTTCCTGGCCTACTCCACCACCCCCGCCGTGGCGCGCGCGATCGGCGACGGACAGTTCGCCAAGGCCCTGGCCGCCGGACGCGACGGCGTGTGGCTGGCCCTCGTGCTCGGGACCGTCCTCGCGGCGGCGGGCTTCGTCGCCGCGGAACCGCTGGTGGGACTGATGGGCGCCGCCGGCGAGGTCCGTTCCTTCGCGGTGGACTATCTGCGCTGGTCCATGCCCGGGCTGGTGGCCATGCTGCTGATCTTCGCCGGCACGGGGGTGCTCCGGGGACTCCAGGACACCAGGACACCGCTGGTGGTGGCCACGGCCGGGTTCGCCCTGAATATCGCACTGAACCTCATGCTGGTCTACGGCCTGGGCTGGTCCGTCACGGGCTCCGCGGTCGGAACCAGCATCGCGCAGTGGGCCATGGCGGCCGTCTATCTCCTGATAGTGCAGCGAAATGCGCGCAGCCACGGCGTTTCGCTCCTGCCTGACTGGCGCGGGATCCGCGCCATGACGAAGGTGGGTTCGTGGCTGATGCTCCGGACCCTGAGCCTCCGGGTTGCCATCCTGGCCACCGTCCTGGTGGTCACGGCCCAGGGTGCCGTGAACCTCGCTGCGCACCAGCTGGCCATGACCGTCTTTACCTTCCTTGCGTTTGCGCTGGACGCCCTTGCCATCGCCGCGCAGGCGCTCATCGGGAGGGAGTTGGGGGCCTCCAACCCGGAGAAGGCCCGGCTGCTGACCCGGACCATGATCCGCTGGGGCACCGGCTTTGGCGTGGTGACGGGCGTGCTGCTCGCCGCGGCAGCCCCGTTCGCCGGCGCGTTGTTCACTTCCGACGCCGGTGTCCAGTCACTTCTCGCGTCTGCCCTGCTGGTGCTGGCGGCAGGGCAGCCCATTGCGGGGTACGTGTTCGTCCTGGACGGCGTGTTGATCGGGGCCGGTGATGCCAGATATTTGGCGATTGCCGGCGTCGTGAATCTCGCCGTTTACCTGCCGATGCTCCTGGCGGTTCCGCTCTGGGGACCGGGCGGCGCCGCGGCGCTGGTCTGGGTCTGGGTGGCGTTCTCGCTGGGCTACATGCTGGCCCGGGCCATGACGCTGGGGCTCAGGGCACGCACGGACCGCTGGATGGTGCTCGGCTCCTGATGCGGGTCCTCGCGGCCGCCGGGGACAGGCCGGCCCGGGCTGGGGCCGGTCTGAAGGACCGGCTGCCGGTGCCGGCTTCGACGAAACGGGCGGGCGAACTAAACTGGACCGGTGACTTCCCCCGTGAACCCCGTTGAAGCCTCCGCGCCCGCCCACCAGGCGGAACTGTGGAAGCCCGTGCTGCTGCGCGCCGCCGCCGCACTGGCGTTCGGCGCCGTGACCGTGTTCTGGGCGGCTCCCTCCGAAGCGGGGATGAGCTGGGCGGGAGGGGCATACCTCCTGGCAACCGGCGCCGTCCTGCTCTGGGGCATCCCGCTGACCGGCTTCCGTCGCGACGCGGCTCCCGGCCGGCCCATGTCCGCAGCGGCGTCGGTCCTCACTGGCGCAGGTGTCAGCGTCCTGATCCTGCAGGGCAGCCTGCTGTTCGCCGTTATCGCCGCTTTGGGCCTCGCCGCCGTGGCCGCTGCCGAACTTTATGCAGGCATCAGGTTCAGGGGACGTCATGTCCTGGCGCGGGACTGGCTCGCCTCGGGTGTCGTTGGCCTCGGAACGGCCGCTGCCCTGCCGTTCTTCACACCCCTAGGCCCGCACGCGCTGCTGGGCGTTGCCGGCGGCGGAGCCATCATCTCCGGCGTGCTCTGGATCCTGGCAGGTCTTTCGCTCAGGCATGATGCGCGGACGCCCGCCGCAAGGCCGTAAACTAGAACGTAAGGGTTCTACTCCCTGTAGAACAATGGCAGTAGGCCAATCACATCACAACGGGCGGGCCGCATCCATGCCGCCCGCATTGGAGGAAGCACTGTGGCACACCAGAAACCAGGAGAACCGCGGAACCTGCGGACCTCGGTTAAGGGACCCCTGATGTTCTCCGCGTTTTGGGCTGTGGTGGCATTTGTCGCAGTGCTGATCTTCGCCTCCGGCGGCAGCTCGCGCGCTCCCCGCTTCGACCTCGCCTTCACGGGCGCGGGCATTGCCTTCATTGTCACCCTGGTCATCGCGGCCATGCTGTCCATGAGCTACAAGGACAACGCCGAGCACCTCGGGAAGGGCTCCGGCGTTAACCTCAGCTCGGCCAAGAAGCCGTCGCACGGCCTTGGCGGACACGGCCAGAAGCCGGGTCCCGTTGCGCCGCGTCCCTCGGACGACTCAAGTCCCGACGGCGGCGCCTCCTAGCAGCGAAACCTCGGGGCTGTTGCCCCTAGCCAGCCGCGCGGCGCGCCCGATAGGCCGCCACATGGGCGCGGTTGGCGCAGTTTCCCGTGTCGCAATACCTCTTGGACCGGTTCCGGCTGAGGTCCAGCACCACCGCGTTGCAGTCATCGGCCGCACACACCAGCATCCGGTCCATTTCCTTGCTGCGGATCACGTCCACCAGGGCCATGGCTGCCTCCGTTCCCATTCTGTCCGCCAGCGGCGCTTCGCGGGTGGTGGCATGGAGGTGCCAGTCCCACTGGTCGTGCTTCAGGAGCTGGGGAAGGGCATGGGCTTCGCGCAGCAGCCGGTTCACGCCGGCCACGGCCGTATCCTCGTCCGCGGTCCACAGGGCAGCAAGGTCTGACCGCAGCGCGTGCACGCTGGCTAGCTCCGAGGCGTCCCGTGTGCGGGATCCGGTGAATCCCTCCGCCCGGAGGAACTCGTCCAGGTCCGCCACAGTGGCCAGCTTTTCCTCGCCGTTGGCTGCGCTGTTGATGAGGCGCACCACGGTCCGCAGCGCCACCTCCGTGTCAGGGGCAAAAACCATCTTGACTCCTTACAGTGCCGCGGCGTAATGTCATTACCAACACCCCACTTTACTCCTGACAGGAGGCAGCCGTGCCTGCATCCAGCAATCGCGCCAAAATGCCGCAGCCGGCGTCGCCCGCAGCATGGGCTGCTACCGCGACATCCGCCACGGCGCCGTCCCCGTCGTCGGCACCTGTTTCGGCGGCTGGTCCGGCCCGCCCCGCGGCGTCGGGGTTCCTGGCCTCGGGCCTGGGCATTGCCCTGTTTTCCTCAGCCGTCTTCGGCCTCTCCGGGTCCTTCGCCAAGGCTCTCCTGGAAACCGGCTGGACCCCGGGTGCCGCCGTCACCGCCCGGCTGACGGGCGCCGCGCTCATCCTGGCCATCCCTGCGATCCCCGCGCTGCGCGGACGGTGGCACCAGCTGCGGGATAACTGGGTGACCATCGTGCTGTTCGGCCTGATCGGCGTGGCGGCCTGCCAGCTGTTCTACTTCAACGCGGTGGCCCGGCTGTCGGTCGGTGTGGCACTGCTCCTGGAGTACCTCGCCCCGGTGCTGATCGTGCTGTGGATGTGGGCGGCGAGCCGGAAGCGGCCGCGCCCGCTGACCATCGCCGGAACGCTCCTGTCGCTGGGCGGGCTGGTCCTGGTGCTCGACCTGACGGGCGCCGTCAAGATCGATTTCGTCGGGGTGCTCTGGGGCATTGCCGCCGCAGTCTGCCTCGCCATCTATTTCTTCATCACGGCCAAGGAAAACGACACCCTTCCGCCCATCGTCCTGGCCTCCGGAGGGCTTATGGTGGGCGCCGCGATCATGTGGCTGGCCGCCGCCACGGGCCTGCTGCCCATGGCCTTCAGTACGGCTGACACGAAACTGGGGCCCTGGGCCATGCCGTGGTGGGTTTCCCTCGGCGGGCTGGTGGTGCTGGCCACCGTGCTGGCCTACGTCTCCGGAATCATGGCCGCGCGAGCCCTGGGATCGAAAGTGGCGTCCTTCGTGTCGCTGACCGAGGTGCTGTTTGCCGTGCTCTGGGCGTGGCTGCTGCTGGGCGAACTGCCGGGCGCCATCCAGCTCCTCGGCGGGATGCTGATCGTGGGCGGGGTCGTGCTGGTCCGGCTGGACGAACTCAAGGGACTCGAGCCGCGGACCGGCCCCGGCACTCCCTCGCCGCTCAACCACGCAAACGCCGTCGAACCCGTTCCGTAAGCGGAAGCCTCCAAGCGGGGCAAGGGGTTAAACGCCAGGAGGGCCGGACGCGTGCGTCCGGCCCCCCTGTGATTGCCTGCCCTAGCGGGAAGTTTCCTCCTGCTGCTGTGCGTTGCGGGAGGCCTGCCGGCCGGCCTCCTCGAGCGCCTGGGCGATCTTGGCAAGCTGCGCGGCGTGCGTGCTGTGCCACTCCCTGCGGAACTTGTCCGCGTCCGGGCCCTTCCAGTCGGTGCTCTCCAGCGCCTTGGTCAGCGCGGACTTCTGCTTTTCGATTTCAGACGAACCCGACTGAAGCTTGGTGCCCAGTGCCTTGAGCTGGGTAATGTCTGCACCCCAAATAGCCATTCGATCTCTCCTTTAGTCAACGGACCCGATCCAGTCGGCATCCCCAGCGGCCTCCGGCTCGTCCGGAAGATCCATTACCTACAAGCTATCCTCCGGCACGAAACAGTGTCGATGGGCACCGCTCCCCATGTAGCCCTCCCCATGGTTTCGGCGCCCTCGCGAAGCGTGGCCGGAGGGTCGATCCCAGGCGGTCCAGAGCCTAGCATGGGGGTATGTGCCGGAACATCCGAACCCTCCACAACTACGAACCGCACGCCACCTCCGAGGAGGTCTACGCCGCGGCCCTGCAGTACGTGCGCAAGATCAGCGGCAGCACCAAGCCCTCCAAGGCCAACGAGGAGGCGTTTGAACGCGCCGTGCATGAGGTGGCGCACGCAACGCAGCACCTGCTCGAGGCCCTCGTGACGCACGCGCCGGCGAAGGACCGCGCAGAGGAAGCGGCGAAGGCCAGGGCCAGGGCGGCCGTGCGCTTCGGTGCGGCCTGATACGGCTGCCTGCCGCGCCGGCGCCTAGCTGGGCGGCTGCGTCGTTGCTGTGCCGAAGCGGCGCAGCCGGAGCGAATTGGCCACCACCAGTACGGAGCTTGCGGCCATGGCCACGCCGGCGATCATCGGATTGAGCAGGCCCAGCGCGGCCACCGGGATCCCCACCGCGTTGTAGAAGAACGCCCAGAACAGGTTGGTCTTGATGGTGGCCAGCGTGCGGCGTGACAGTTCGATCGCCGTTGCCACGTGCCCGAGGTCGTTGCCCATGACCGTCAGGTCCGCCGCCTCGATGGCGACGTCCGTTCCGGAGCCCATTGCGATCCCCAGATCCGCCTGCGCCAGGGCGGCGGCGTCGTTCACGCCGTCGCCGGCCATGGCCACCGTTGCGCCGGCTGTCTGCAGCCGGCGGACGGCGTCCACCTTGCCTTCGGGAAGCACGCCCGCGAACACGTCCCCGGCGGGAATTCCGACGGCGGCCGCCACCTGGGCGGCCACTGCGGCGTTGTCGCCGGTCAGTAGCATGGGCCGCAGCCCCAGGGATTTCAGCCGGGCCACTGCCGCCGCCGATCCCGGCTTGAGGGTGTCCCGCAGGGCGACGATGCCCGCAGCCTCGCCGTCCACGGCAACCCAGATGGCCGTGGCGCCCGAGTCCTCCGCGGAACGCAGTGCCTCGAGCTGCCCGGGCAGGGGGCTGACGCCACCGTCCTGCAGCCACCCGGTCCGGCCGGCAGCCACCAGCCGCCCCTCCACGGTTCCCACGACGCCCCCGCCCGGAGCGGAACGGAAGCCGACGACGGCGGGAAGGCCGCCGTCGTCGTCCGTGCGGCCGGTGACGGGCACCGCGGCCCCGGCGGCAGCGGCGATCGCGTGGGCGATCGGGTGCTCGGACGCTGCCTCGACCGCGCCGGCCAGCCGCAGGACGTCCGCCTCGCTGAACGGTGGGAAAGCAACGGTGGAATCGACGGAAAGTTGCCCGCTGGTGACCGTGCCGGTCTTGTCCAGCAGGATGGTGTCCACAGTGCGGGTGTCCTCGAGGACCTGCGGGCCCCTGATGAGGATGCCCAGCTGGGCGCCGCGCCCGGTTCCGGTCAGGAGTCCCACCGGAGTGGCCAGGCCGAGGGCGCACGGGCAGGCAATCACCAGCACGGCCACCGCTGCCGTGAACGCCGACCGGAGCTCGGGTCCGCTGATGTCCGGGCCGGCAGCCAGCAGCCAGGCGGCAAAAGTCAAGACGGCAATCGCCAGGACGATCGGGACGAAGACGGCGCTGATCCGGTCCGCCAGCCGCGCGATCGGCGCCTTTCCGGTCTGTGCCTCGGCCACGAGCCGGCCCATCTGGGCCAGCGTTGTCTCCGCGCCGACCCGGGTGGCGCGGACCAGGAGCCGGCCGGCGGTGTTGATGGTGGCGCCCGTGATCGGGCTGCCGGGACCCACCTCAACGGGCACGGATTCGCCCGTCACGAGCGAGGCGTCGACGGCGGAGGAACCGCTGATCACGACGCCGTCGGTGGCGATCTTCTCACCCGGGCGCACGACGACGACGTCGCCCACGGCAAGCTGATCGGCGGGGACCTTGACCTCGGCGCCGTTGACCAGCACGGTAGCGTCCTTGGCGCCGAGGTTCAGCAGCGCCTTCAGGGCGTCCCCGGCCTTGGCCTTGGCGTTCGCCTCGAGGAACCGGCCAAGCAGCAGGAAAGTGGTGACGACCGCGGCGACCTCGAAGTACAGGCCGCCGGCGCCCGCGCCGTCCATCTGCTCCATGCCGGGATGCTCGGTCAGGCCCGGATCGGCAAACAGCTGCCAGGCCGAAAAGACGTACGCGGCAATCACGCCCAGGGACACCAGCGTGTCCATCGTGGAGGTGAGGTGGCGGGCATGGATGGCCGCCGCCCGGTGGAAGGGCCACGCGGCCCAGCTGACGACCGGCAGGGCCAGGGCTCCGGCCGCCCAGCCCCAGTTGGGGAACTGGAACGCCGCGAACATCGAGATGAGGAACACCGGGACCGTCAGGACGGCCGCGACAATCAGGCGCGGCCTCAGCACCGCTGCCGTGCCGCCGTGCTGCATGTGGTCTTCGTGGCCTTCGGCGTCGCCTGGTGGCATGTCCGGTGCGGCGGGGTGCAGGGCGGGTCTGATCCGCGCTTTGTAGCCTGCTGCTGCTACCTGGTCGGTGATCTGTTGGTCGGTGATTCCGGCCGGGACCATCACGTGGGCTGATTCCAGGGGGAGGTTGACCGTGGCCTGGACGCCGTCGAGCTTGCCGAGCTTCTTTTCCACCCGGTTCACGCAGGACGCGCAGGTCATGCCCTCGATGTCGAGTTCGACCGCCCGCCCGGCGGCGCGCCCTGGAAGATGCTCGGTGCTCATCGTTGTTCCTGCCCTGTCATGCCGGCTCACGCTTCGTTGGCCACCACAAGGTAGCCTGCTTCGGCCACTGCCTCGCCGATCTCGGACGGCGAGAGCTCCTGGGTGGACGTGATGGTGACCGTGGAGACCCCGCCGGCATTGAGATCGACCGCGATCTCCTCTACGCCGGCCAGCGATTCGAGCTCTTCACTGACGGCCGACACGCAGTGCCCGCAGGTCATTCCGGAGACGTGGACGGTGGTGGAAATGGTGCTCATGGCTGGCTCCTGGTTCAGCGCTGACGGGGTGGGTCAGCGGAGTGGGTGGTGGGTTTGCCGTTAGCGCAGCAGCCGCCCGATTGCGTCTGCTGCCTCCTTCACTTTGATGTCGATCGCCTCGGCGCGCAGGGCGGGGTCCGGTTCGGAGGCCGCCCCGACGACGCAATGGCCGATGTGTTCCTCCACGAGGCCCAGGCTCACGGCGTGTAATGCCTTGGTGACGGCTGAGACCTGCGTCAGGATGTCGATGCAGTACTTGTCTTCCTCCACCATCCGGGCGATACCCCGGACCTGGCCCTCGATCCGCCGGAGCCTTCGCAGGTAGGCGTCTTTGTCCGCGGTGTAGCCGTGCTGGGGCGGCGACTCTCCGATCGCTGCCCCCGGGGCCTGGTCTTCGGGAATACTCATGTCGTCAACGTATACCCCTAGGGGGTATCTGTCAACGCCCTCCGGGCCTCGCGGGTGGCAGGAGGGCATTAAAAAGCTCCGGAGTGCGTTATTGGGGGATACGCACTCCGGAGCAGTCTTTGGGGCAGGCTTTTGATTGGCCGGCGCTCACCAGCTTACTTGCCGGTAACGATGTTTGCCACCACCTCGAATAACTACTTTCACTTTACTTTCCCGGGCCGGATTTCCGCGGGTTTTCATCGCTGCCGCGTCACCCGGGCCGGTCCTCGTGGGCGGCCATCCTGAACGGCACCACCAGCACGGGACGGCTCTGGTGGTGCGTGAGCCAGGCTGCGACCGAGCCGTTGAGGACCTCTGTCAGGCGATGGCCGAAGCCCCGCTCGGGGGTACCAACGATGATCATGGGTGCGTTGACCTCGGCCGCGAGCCGTCCGAGGGCGCGGGCCGGATCGCCAGCGAGTGTCCGGAGCATCCATTCGGGGGACGTGTTCCGTACGGCGGAGCCGATCGTGGACTTAAGGTCATTCGTCAGGGACCGGATGTCGTCGTCGTCCTTGTCCGGATGGAGCGAGAGGCGGTGGGCGGAACGTGCCGGGTCCCACTCCACGAGGTAGCTTGCCTCGTCCACGTAGGCGCAAAGCAGCGGGACGGAGAGCTTCTGGGCCAGGGCGGCGGCTGTCTGGAGGACCTCGGGATGCTGGCCGGGCACTACTCCGACGAGCAGGGGAGGGGGGCCGCTGAAGCGCTCTGGAGACATACTTCATTGTGTGCCCGGCGCCTGATGAATAACCAGAGTTCGCCCGGGGCCGGGCATTCTGCCGGCGGTTTCGTGCGTGGCCGCCGGCGGCCCAAATGGTGCTGGACAGGTGCCGATTTCCCTTGAATCCGGCGGACGGCGGGCCTAGCGTTGAGACGTAGAGAGGCGGCAGGCATGCAGATATACATGTGGTGGCTGGATCTGGACCTGAAAAGCAAGGAGTGGCTGCGGGAAAACCTTCGGACCGCGGAGCTCCCGCTGTTCGTGATGCAGGGTATCGCCGAAGCAGGCGGGCCGCATCCGGACACCCCCCTGGCTGTTCTGACCGAAGCCGAATGGGATTTCATCGAGACCCAATCAGAGTTCGTGGACTGACGGCGTCTCCCATATCGAATCAGGCACCCTCGGCTCAGGGCGGACGACGGGCAGTTCATCCCAGTGCGTGGCGTAGCGGGGTGAGCGCATGCCACGCTTCATACTCCAGTCAACGCCGCTCTTCAGCCCTGCGAAACCGAGCCCCGAAGCGCCCTAAATTCCTGCCCGAGCGGCCATAGCCGCACGCTCTGTCGCACGATTTGGGGCGTCGGCCAGTCAGGCTCGCAATCTGGCGGACGCACCCGGACCTAGAGCGAAGCCGACCAAGGGTCACCGGGGCGGTCCGACGGAGCTTCTTCGGCCACCGTTGGGGACTTCACCTGTCAGTTTCTGAAGTCGTCCGCATCATGGCAGCGTGCCGTCGTGTGACCGCATGGAGGAAATCGCCCGCAACCAACACGACGGATACCGGGCCGAGATCGCCGAACTCAACCACGAACTCCACCTGCTCATCTTCGAATCAGCAGCCTCCCGAGGCTGTTTAATATCGCCAAGGACCTCGCCCTTGCACCGCTGATGTCCGGATCGTTCCAGTACTACGCCCCCGACGAACTAAACCGGAGCCTCCAGGACCACCGGCTCATCGTCGACGCTATCACCCAGCGCGACGACAACCGTGCCCGCGCCTTGATGGAAGGCCACCTCCGCACCTCCTACGCCGCCCTCACCCGCAGACGCTGACAGCGTCAAAAGCTACTCCGTAAGGTACCGATAGTTCCGTTCTGTTGCGCGTTGTTCGGGAGTGCTTCACTGAAACGTACGACGGCGGCCACGCCGCCTTTCGCCGCCACCGGAGGTGCTTGATGCGCAAGATCATCCTCATGATGTCGGTTTCCTTGGACGGATTCTTCGAGACGGCCGACCGGGACATCAGCTGGCACCTGGTGGATGACGAACTCCTCCGCCACTTGAACGAGCGGTTCCGGACGATGGGAGCCTTCATGTTCGGGCGCGTCACCCATGAGCTGATGGCAGATTACTGGCCCACGGCCGACCAGGTTCCGGGCAGCTCGGCGCCCATGCTCGAGTTCGCCGGGATCTGGCGCGACATGCCCAAGTTCGTTTTTTCGCGGACCCTCACGCAGGCGGGCTGGAATACCACGGTGATTCACGACGTCGTGCCCGAACAAATTGCGGAACTGAAGGCGCGGCCCGGCGGCGACATCGCCCTTAGCGGCGCCAATTTGGCCTCCACTTTCATGCGGCACGGCCTGATCGACGAATTTCGCATTCTCGTCCATCCCGTGGTCCTGGGGCAGGGCCGGCCGCTGTTCGAGGCCCCTGATGTCCGAATGGACCTCAGGCTCGAGGAGACGCGGACGTTCGGCAACGGCGTGGTTTTGCTCCACTACTCGAACGACGGCGCCTAAGGGGCTCACCCGGGCAGTACCGGCCGTGGCGCCGCCCCGTTACTCGGAGCAGTTGTGGGAGGGCCGTGATAGGGCTTAACTTTTGGGCATGCCCAACTCGCCGGAACACGAACTCATGATTGAGCTTCAGGACCTGATTATCGGTACGGAAACGGTCGCCGATTTCCTCAGCGGCCTCTCGATCGTGGCCGCGGCCACCATCGGCCGCAGTCTGGGGACGCCGGTGGAGTGCGGCGTCACGCTCAAGCGTCAAAGAGGGACGACGACGGTAGGAGGAAGCAGCGCCCGGGCAATCCTTCTGGACAAGATCGAGCAGCGCATAGGCCAAGGCCCCTGCATCGAGGCACTTCGGATCAAGGCCCCTGTCCTCCTGAACGATGTCCGCACAGATCCGCGGTGGCCCGCCTATCAGGAACAGTTGATCGCGGAAGACTGCTTGGGCGTCCTTGGTGTGCCGCTGGAACTGAATGAGGACTCGGCCGCGGCGCTGAACTTCTTTGCGAAGTCACCCGGTGTCTTCACCGAAGCGATCGTCCGGGAAGCCGCAGGGTTCGCCGACATCGCCGGCGGCGCCGTACGGCTAGCCGTGAAAGTCGGAACGGCGCAAGACGCAGCCCAGGACCTGCAGGCTGCGATGCGCAGCCGCACCGCGATAGACCTCGCCTGCGGCATCATCATGGCGCAAAACGGCTGCACGCAGGCCGAAGCCATGGAGATTTTGGTCAAAGTCTCAAGCCACCGGAACCAGAAGCTCCGTGACATCACGGAAGAGATGATCGTCAAGATCTCCGGCGTCAAGCCCACTACCCACTTCGACGGGCACCAAGCACGGCCGTAGGGCACCGCGGACGCCAACTGGCGCAGCCCGGAGAGCCCGCTCGTAGGCGCGTCATCGGGCAGAAGAGTGCGCGCATCTGCAGACCTCGCATACTCTGTGTATACATTGCCGGCCCGGCGGTGGAGGCTGAAGGAGATGCAATGCGCAAACCAGAGCTGGAGTTCCACGAACCCCCCGCTGACTGGCAGAAGACGAACGGCGATGCTGAACGCGGAATTTGGGAGCAGATCCTCGCCACGGACCCTCTTAGCGGAGATTCGACCTTACTCCAACGCTATGAGCCCGGTGCTGACACCATAGCCAGCGGAGTGATCGTCCACGACTACTGGGAGGAGGTCATCATCCTCTCGGGGGAACTCACCGATGTGACCCTCGGGAAGACTTTTACGCCCGGTATGTACGCATGCCGTCCACCTGGCATGCCCCACGGACCCTACCGAAGCGGCGGGGGCTGCAGCATGCTCGTCATTGTCCGGCCGGAGTCAGAGCCAAGCATGTGAGATCTGGCAAATGCCTGGCCGGCGCGTCAGTTGTCCTACTCTTCCGCTCTTGACCGGCGATACTCAGCGATATATCGTTAACTATCGCCGAACGATCGGCGATCACGAGGCGACTCACTGAGAGTGAAGGACGATGCCGCTATGAAAGGCATTCACGACAACAAATTGACAGATGGCGGACCGCTGTTCGGACGCTTCGGGCGGAGTCGGAGCCATCGTGGGCCGCACGGCCACGGCGGCTTCGGGCCAGGCCGCGGATTCGGGCCCGGTTTTGGGCCTGGGTTTGGACCGGGCTTTGGTCCTGGTGGCTCGCGGCGGGCCAGCAGGGGCGATGTCCGTGCGGCAATTCTGTCCCTTCTGGCCGAATCACCCTCCAACGGGTACGGACTGATCAAAACCATTGCGGAGAAAACCTCCGGAGCGTGGCGCCCCAGCCCGGGCTCGGTTTACCCGACACTCCAGCAACTCGTCGATGAAGATCTCATCGCACCCGTAGGAGAAGGCCGGCGCACGGAGTTCACGCTCACGGATGCGGGGAGGGCGTATGTGGCTGACCACGCCGAAGAACTGGACAACGCGTGGAACACCGATCCGCAGGGAACCGGTCCCGCGTTTCACCAGAGCGTGGCAAAGCTCATGGGAGTTATCCACCAATTCCGCTTCGCGGCAACCGAGGAACAACGCAATGCCGCGATGGAAAAGATCGATGAGACCCGCCGCGCGCTTTATCACATCCTCGCCGACTAAACCCCCGTCATTCCGGCTTCAATCCGGCGGGACTTCATAGTTCCCAGAATCTGTATCGGCCAGGAGCTCATCTGCCGCCGGCCATCGGGCGTCAGATTTCAGCGGATTACCCGATAGCGCACGTGGGTGACTAGGCCGGTGCCGCTCACTTCCGTGGGCTCAAGCTTGAGGTCCGCGACGCCGTCCAACAGCCGCTCGCCGGCTCCCAGGACGATGGGCGCGATGTGGAGCCGCAGCTCGTCAATCAGCCCCGCCGAAAGGTATTGCCGGACAGTCTGTGCTCCGCCGGCAATGGCCACGTCCTTGCTGCCGGCGGCCCCACGCGCCTGGGCCAGCGCTGATTCGATCCCGTCAGTCACGAAGTTGAAGGTGGTGCCGCCCTGCATCTCCAAGGGCCCGCGTGGATGGTGGGTGAGAACGAACACGGGTGCGTGATAGGGCGGTTCCTCACCCCACCATCCCCGCCAGTCCTCATCCCACGTCCCGGGCCCCGCGAACATGTTCCGTCCCATGATGTAGGCGCCGGCCGCGAGGATGCCTTCGAGCTCGGCGGCGTTGGCTTCGGGTTCTTCGAACTGCCACCTGTGCAGGAGCTCCCCGCCCTCGCCCAGGGGTTCCGTCAGGCTTTGGTTCGGACCGGCGGCGAATCCGTCGAGGGAGATAGTCAGATCGCACGTGACGCGGCTCATGCGCCCATCATGCCACCACTCGGCGGTTCGGGTCCGGTTGAGCGTTCAGTAGTTGTCGCCGTCGATTTCCGGGAGCTATTCGCTCACAGTGATCTCCCGGCCCGTCGGTTTCCCCGAGCCTCGTTCGAGAGCTAAACCGCAAACGGCCGTTCAATCCTGCGCCAGGTTGCCCGTGTCGGCCGCAGGAACGCGGGAGTACACATACATGTCCTTTCGCCGTCCGTCGACTTCTAGCCAACGTCGCAGCAGCCCTTCGCGCATGAAACCACTTCGCTGTGCCGTTCGCCATGAGCCTTCGTTCAACTGCTCGACATAAAGCTCCAGCCGGTGAATGCCGGGCTGGGTAAAAGCCCATAATGACAGTGCGCTCAGCGCGCTGCGAGCGGCGCCTTTTTGCCTGTGGCTTGAAGCGATCCAGTAGCCGATACTCACCCGCCCGTGGCTCATGTTTTTCAATCAGAGACCGATCTGACCGACTGCCTGGTCAGTTGCTGCATCAGCAATGGCGAATGAGTATCCGGACCTATCTGCAAGCTACCAATGGCCCCGGTTCAGGGGCGATGGACCCTTTGTGGCTGGGGTGCGTCCGCGAGGTCTTGGATTCGTTCAGTGGCGGCCCAGCTGGCGAGCATGCGGAGGCGTTCATCGGATGGGGATCCGGGCACGGCCGGGTAGACGGTGAGGGTGAAGCCGGGGTCCTCGGCGAGCTCCATGGCTTCGTAGGCGAGTTCGAGCTCGCCTACGACGGGGTGCCGGAAAATCTTGGTCCCGGCGTAGTGGCGCCGGACATTGTGGGCGGCCCAACGCGTCCGGAATTCTTCGCTGCGCATGGACAGCTCTCCGACGAGATCGGCCAGGCGCTTGTCAAAGGGGTTGCGCCCGCTCTGCGTCCGGAGGATGGCGACGTTGGTATTGGCCGCCAGGTCCCAGTTGGGGTAGAAGTCCCGGGCTTTGGGATCCAGGAAAATGAACCGGGAGTGGTTGGCGGGCCGTGCCGCGCCGCGGTACATCTCCGAGTACAGGGCAAAACCAAGCTGGTTGGCGGCCACGATGTCCATGTGGTGGTTGCCGATGAAGGCCGGCGAACCCGTGATGGAGTCGAGCATGAACTGGAGCGTCGGGCGGACTGCCCCGCTTTGGAGGGGGCGCCGCTGGGCTTTGCCGGACGGGCCGGATGCGCGGGCAAGGTTGTAGAGGTGGTCCCGTTCGGCCTCGTCGAGGCTCAGCGCCCGCGCGATGGCATCGAGGACACTTTCGGAGGTCCCGGCCAGGTTCCCGCGCTCAAGCTTGGTGTAGTAGTCCACGCTGACGCCGGCGAGCATCGCAACCTCTTCACGGCGCAGGCCGGGGACCCGGCGGCGTCCGCCAAAGAGCGTCAGCCCGGCCATTTCGGGGGTGATTTTGGCGCGTCTTGAGGCGAGAAATTCGCGCACTGCCAACCTGTTGTCCACTCATCCACGCTACCCCGGAGCACCGCACCCTAGGGAGGTACTGCCAGAACCCGGATACGCAGAGCCCTCGCTAGGACCGGCGCGCCCCTGTTGCATTGAACATGAACCCCCCACATCCTCCGCCGCACCCGCCCCGGCCGTCCCAACCCGGCCGCCGCATGACCCCCAAAATATGACGCCCAGAAACATGACCCCGAGAAGGGAGCCAGCGTGACAGTCATCAAGACCCCGGTGCCCGCACGTGAGCAGACCGTCGGCCGCCCGCTGGCGGTTGTGCTTGGCCTGCTGACAATCTTCGGCCCGATTTCCATGGACCTCTACCTGCCTGTTCTTCCGGCCCTTACCGTTGAGCTTCAAAGCACGACGTCGGTTGCCCAGCTGACGATTACTGCCTGCCTGCTGGGCCTGGCCATAGGCCAGGTCATCGCAGGGCCGCTTTCGGACCGCTTCGGCCGCCGAACGCCGCTGCTGATCGGGGTCAGCGCATACGCCCTGACATCGGCCTTGTGTGCACTCAGTCCGACCGTGGAAACACTCGTCATCGCGAGGTTCGTCCAGGGCCTGGCCGGTGCCGTAGGCATAGTGATCGCCCAGGCTGCCGGCCGCGACGTCTACTCGGGCGGCACGCTGCTTCGTTACTACGGCCGGCTCACTGTGCTCGGAGGACTGGCGGCGATCATCGGCCCGGTCATCGGCGGGCAGCTCGCAACGGTCACGGACTGGCGCGGAGTCTTCGTTTTCCTTGCGGCCGTTGGCATCGCCATCCTGGCGGCATCGTTGGTGATCTTCCACGAAACCCTGCCGGCCAACAGGCGCGTTGCCGGCGGGTTCTCCCATGCCCTCAACGGCTTCCGCCGACTCCTCGCCGACCGGGTGTTCGCCGGAGCGGTCCTCATCACCGGCTTCACCTACTCCGCGATATTCTCCTACCTGAGCGGGGCAACTTACATTCTCCAAGGCATGTATCGACTCTCCCCGCAGGGCTACTCGTTAGCTTTCGGCCTGAATTCCCTAGGCTTCATGGTCTTCGGGTTCATCGCCGGCCGCCTGGCTGAACGGTGGTCCGAACGTGGCACGCTCACCGTCGGCCTGATGATGACATCCGCCGGCGCCCTGGGGCTGCTTGCGACGGCACTCCTGCACCTGCCTCTGGCCGCCATCGTCCTGTCCCTGTTCACGATGGTCAGCGGCGTGGCCGTTACCAGCCCGCCGGCCACGTCACTCGCACTCAAGGACTACCCGGACATCGCCGGGACAGCCTCCTCACTCCTGGGACTGGCCCGTTTTGCTTTCGGCGGCATCGCCGCACCCCTCGTGGGCATCGGCGGCGCCAACGATGCTGTTCCCTTCGGCATCGTCGCAACTGTTTCCGCAGCAGCGGCAGCCCTGTGCCTTGGACTGGTCAGCGGGCGGCGCCAAGACCGTGGCGGCACGCCAGTGTGAAACCCCGACGCCGGTCCGGCCACCCAGTCGGCGGACCCACCCAAGCAAGGCTCGGATGGGCTAGCCGCGTTTCCGGCTGCTCGGAGATTCGGCATCGGTAGGGTTTTTGGTGAGGCGGGGCACGCTGGCGGCTGCTACCAGGAGGGCCAGGGCTCCGAGGCCAAAGGGCAACGCGCTGGCAGTGGCGATTCCTCCGACGAGAAGCGGGCCTCCGGCGTCGCCGAGTTCCCTTCCCAGTTCGGCCGAACCCATGGTCCGGCCCATTCGTTCCGGCGGTGTGGTGTCGGCCAGATGGGCAAAACCCAGGGGCGTCGCGGCGCCCACGCCGGCGCCGATTGCGGCGGCCGAGATGAACAAGGCGACCGGCCCGGGCGCCAGCGCGATGAGGGCCACGCCGCTGGCGGTGAGCAGGAGGCCGGCGGTCATTCCGTGGCCGTCGCTGATGCGCTGCTGGTCGCGCATCTTGCCGATTCTCGGCTGCACCAGGAGTGCGGCCATCGCCAGGACGCTTACTGTCGCGGTTCCTGCGAGCGGGCCCAGCCCGTGTTGGGTGGCCAGCGCGGGAAGGAAGCCGATCGCGGCCCCCATTGCGCCCGTCGACGCCGCGAGCACCAACGTGGGGACGAGGAAGCGACGTTCGGTGACCTGGCGTGCCAGGTCAAGGACCGTGTAGCGCTGGCGCGGAAGGGGTTCCAGGTGGGGGACGCGGAGAAAGACCCAGAGGGCCGCCGCTGCCGCCAGCCCGGAGAGCGCGGCAAAGAGCAAGGCGAACCCGCCGGCGAGGATCAGCCCCGCCCCAAGGAGCGGCCCGATCACGTAGCCAAGGCTCTTCCAGGATCCGTACCGGCCGAAGTAGGTGCCGGCGCTTTTCCCTCCGGCGATCCGTGCCACCATGGCCGACGCTGCCGGGGAGAACGCCGATGCCGCCGCGCCCTGCCCGAGGCGCGCCAGCCCCAGCATGAGGGGATCGCTGCCCCACAGGCCCGGGAGGGAGAGTACGGCGAAGGCCAGGAGACCGCCGACGATGACGGGCTTGGTGCCGATTCTGTCGCTCAGTGCGCCGAAGACGGGTTTGAGGAACACTTCCGAGATGTCATAGGCAGCCAGCAGGACGCCCAGAGTCAGCAGTGTTAGGCCGATGTTCGCGCTCTGGGCACCCATGCCCGCGGCAACGCTGTGGGCGCCGAAGGCTGTCACGAACCCTGCCGCGTACAGCGGTGCGGAGGGCGGGCGGATGTCCGGCAGGGCGGGGCTCATGAGTGGACCTCCCGGTAGGCGTATGCGGCGAAACTTCCAGGGCCGCAGCGCAACGGGTCAGCCCGTCCTAACCGGACCCTGCAGTCAGGAGAATCTTGCTAGGACGCGGGAGTTTATGCAACTATTTGCGTATGAATGCAGATACGCAGCCTTGCGCGCTTGGGCCCGACAGCCAGTATGTGGAGCTGGCAGTCGAGGTTTTCGCCATGCTGGCGGACGCCACCCGAGTCAGGCTGATCCTTGCCCTTCGTGATGGCGAGCTGCCGGTGAATGCGCTGGCCGAGAAAGCCGGAAAGTCCGCGGCTGCCGTGTCCCAGCATCTGGCCAAAATGCGCCTGGCCCGCATGGTTTCCACCCGGCAGGAGGGCACGAAGGTTTACTACCGGCTCGCCGATGGTCACGCCTGGCAGCTTGTTGCCGACGCCATCCATCAGGCCGAGCATGCCTTAGGAACGGCTCCGCATCATGGTGCCGCACCACATCATGTTCCCGGGGCGGGCCGGGCATGAACCGGCCCCCACAGCGCCACGAACCGCCCGTACGTCCCCACCCGCATGACGATCCCGCTGCGGATGGCGGACACCGTCACGGCCATCACGGCCACGGCCGCAGCCATGTCCACGCCACAGGGTTCAAAGGGTGGGTGCAGGAACTCTTCGTCCCGCACTCCCACGATTCGGCGGACTCCGTCGACGAAGCCATGGAGTCCAGCGCGGAAGGCATCCGCGCGGTCAAAGTCTCGTTGCTCGGACTCGGCGCCACGTCGCTCTTCCAGCTGGCCATCGTCCTGATCAGCGGGTCCGTCGCGCTGCTGGCCGACACCGTGCACAACTTTTCCGACGCCCTGACCGCAGTCCCTCTGTGGATCGCCTTCCTGCTCGGCCGCCGTGCCGCCACTCGGACTTACACCTTTGGCTTCGGCCGCGCCGAGGACCTGGCGGGATTGTTCATCGTGGCCATGATCGCCCTGTCCGCCGTGATTGCCGCCGTCGAGTCCGTCCATCGTTTCTTTGCCCCGCAGCCAATCCAGAACCTGGGCTGGGTGCTGGGCGCAGGAATTGTCGGCTTCGCCGGCAACGAGCTCGTGGCGATCTACCGGATCCGGGTCGGACGGAAAATCGGCTCCGCCGCCCTGGTGGCCGACGGGATCCACGCCCGGACCGATGGCTTTACCTCCCTGGCCGTGGTCGCCGGCGTCGTCGGCACCTGGCTTGGCTTCCCCTTGGCCGATCCGGTCGTCGGCCTGCTCATCTCCGTTGCCATCGCCATCCTGCTCCGGGGAACCGTCCGGGACATCGGGCGCAGACTCATGGACGGCGTCAACCCGGCACTCACTGACAGACTCGCCGAAATCGTGCGGCGGCTTGCCCCAGACGGCTCCACGTCACGGCTGCGGTGGTCCGGCCACAGGCTGCACGCGGAAATCAGCATTCCGGCCGGCGGCTGCGGCGATCTTGCCGAACTGGCGGCGCTGGCCGCGGACCTCAAGCACGCCGCACAGCACGCCTTGCCGAATATCGGATCGGTGGCGGTCGTTCCCCGGTTCGATTAGACCGGTTCGGTAGACTGCTCGATCTGGCCGCTTCGTGGTTGCGTTCATCACACGCCGCTGTGGCGCCGCGGCGGTTCGGTCCTCCGGTCGCATACTGGACTCACCGGGAGGCGGCGGGCGCACGGGCAGGCAGGAGGAGCAGGCATGAAAACCCTGATGGCAGTGGTGCGGAACGAGTACTTTCCCGCGGCTGCGGTGCTGGTGGTGGTCGTGCTCTTTTGGACGGCGGGACTGTTCGGCGGCCTGTCATTGCTCAGCACGAGCCAGCCGCCCATCGCCACGCTGTTCTGGCTGTTGTTCGTCTACGCGGTGGCCGTCCTGTCGCCGCTGGCTGGGCTGTTCGCTGCGGCTGACCTGGTCCGAAGGTGGTGGCGGAACCGCCGCGCTGCCAAGATCGGGACGGGCGCGGCACGCCACGACCGGTGACCGGACCCGGCCCGGCCTCCCGCACCCAAACCATTGCGGCCTCCCCGCCGTAGTGGTTGCATGGGGTGCATGGCTACCCCTGAGAGTTACGTCCTAGCAATCGGGACCAAGAAAGGCCTCTGGCTGGCGACCAGCCAGGACCGGAAGCAATGGTCCTTCACCGGCCCGCACTTCCTGATGAGCGAGATCCCGAGCATCGGCATCGACACGCGCGACGGCCGCACCCGAATCATGGTGGGCGTCAGGTCGGAACACTGGGGCCCCACCGTTGCCCATTCGGATGACCTCGGCGCTTCGTGGACCGAACCGGAACAAGGCGCGATCAAATTCCCCGACGGCACCGACGCCGCCGTGGAACGCATCTGGCAGATCTACCCCGACGCCGAGTCCCGCCCCGGAGTGGTGTGGGCCGGGGCCGAGCCGATTTCGGTCTGGAAGTCCACCGACGGCGGCGAGCACTTCGAGCTGAACCGCGGGCTCTGGGACCACCCGCACCGCAGCGAATGGGGCGCCGGATACGGCGGCGCCGCCGCGCACTCGATCGTGGTCAACCCGTCCGGGGACAACGTGCACGTCGCGATGAGCACCGGCGGAGTGTACCGCTCGCTCGACGGCGGGTCGTCCTGGGAGCCGCGGAACAAGGGTATTTCCGCCTACTTCATGCCCGATCCCAACCCGGAATTCGGCCAGTGCGTGCACAAGATAGCGGCGGACGCCGCCGTCGAAGGCCGCCTCTACGCGCAAAATCACCACGGCGTCTACCGCAGTGATGACAATGCCGAGAACTGGGAGTCAATCGCGGAGGGGTTGCCCGCCGATTTCGGTTTCGTGATGCTGACGCATCCGCGGCGGGCGGGCACGGCCTGGGTGATTCCGCTCAAGGCCGACGGCGAGCGGATTCCCCCCGAGGGAAAGCTCGCGGTGCACCGGACGGATGACGCCGGCGGCAGTTGGAAGCGCCTGGACGCCGGACTGCCGCAGTTAGAATACAACGCCGTGCTCCGTGACGCGGCCGCGGTGGATTCTGCCGAACCCGCCGGGGTGTACTTCGGAACACGCGGCGGCTCGGTCTATGCCAGCGCTGACGAAGGCGAATCGTTTGCCGAGGTGGCGTCCCACCTGCCGGACGTCCTGTGCGTGCGCGCCGCCGTGGTTGCCGATGCACGGGTCGCAGCTACGGCTTCCGCGTGAGGATCCGCGGTGGCTGAGATCAGCGTGGTGCTCCCCAGCGTCCTCCAGCCGCTCGCCGGCGGGCAGTCCTACCTGACTGCGCCCGCCGACGGGACGGTGACTGTGGGCTGGTTGCTGGATTCCGTGACCGGGGATTACCCGGTGCTCGCCAGGAGGCTGCGGGACGAAACGGGTGCCCTCCGCCGCTACGTGAATATTTACGTGAACGGTGACGAGGTCCGGCGTCTCCAGGGCCTGGATACGGAGGTCGCTGCCGGCCAGGAAGTGCTGATCATTCAGTCCGTGGCCGGGGGATAGCTGGCTCAGGCGACGCGCCAAACGCTGCACTCGTCCGTATTGATGGCCTTCCGCATGCCCGTGTGATGATCCATGATCCAGACGACGCCGATGCCCGGCGCTGTCTCCTGGACGCTGCCGCGGCGGATGATGACGTCGTCGTAGCTGGGCCCCACCGAGAGGCGGGCTTCGATCTCGTCCCCGCGGTGGAGCTGGTCCAGGGCGCGGACCCGGGTTATGTGGGCTTTGGCTTCCTTCAACATGGCGTGGCCTCCTGAGCTGGAGCTGGTGCCTGCAATTGCCGGCACTTCCAGTGTGGCGCCGGAATGTTGCGCCCTGGTTTCCTGCCCGT
Source organism: Burkholderia sp. RS01 (assembly GCF_039748055.1). NCBI lineage: Bacteria > Pseudomonadati > Pseudomonadota > Betaproteobacteria > Burkholderiales > Burkholderiaceae > Burkholderia > Burkholderia sp. RS01. Next base: position 104,116 of record NZ_JBDLAK010000006.1, on the reverse strand, counting down.
TAGCACCCGGTTAGTTTTCCGCGCCGGGCCGGTTTCGGCCCGGCATTGACCGCCGAATCATCTGCCGTGAGACTTTCAATGGGCTTGCACCCCGCCACGGCCGCCTACCAGGAGGAACCAGCAATGACCATCCAGGAATCCGAAGCAGAAGCAGCCTTCAGGGCGGGCAGGGAATGGTTCAAGAGTGCGGTAGTCTACCAGATCTACCCCCGCAGCTTCGCTGATTCGGACGGTGACGGCGTCGGCGACCTCCGCGGGATCATCGGCCGGCTCGACTACCTGCAGACGCTGGGCGTCGACGTCGTCTGGCTGTCCCCGGTATACCGCTCGCCGCAGGACGACAACGGTTACGACATCAGCGACTACCGGGACATCGATCCGGTCTTCGGGGACCTGGAAACCCTGGACGAACTCCTGGACGGACTGCATGCACGCGGCATGAAGCTCGTGATGGACCTGGTGGTCAACCACACCTCGGACGAGCACCCGTGGTTCGTGGAATCCCGCTCGGGCAAGGACAACCCGAAACGGGACTGGTACTGGTGGCGGCCGCCGCGGGAGGGGGCCGAACCGGGCGCGCCGGGTGCGGAGCCGAACAACTGGGGTTCCGCGTTCTCCGGGCCGGCCTGGGAATACGACGCCGCCTCCGGGGAGTACTACCTCCACCTCTTCTCGCGGAAGCAGCCGGACCTCAACTGGGAGAACCCGGACGTCCGTGCCGCCATCTACGACATGATGAACTGGTGGCTCGACAGGGGAGTGGACGGCTTCCGGATGGACGTCATCAACTTCATTTCCAAGGTTGAGTCACTCCCGGACGGCCCCCGCGCTGACGGCATGCTGTACGGCGACGGCGGCCCCCACTTCATCTGCGGGCCGCGCATCCATGAGTTCCTGCAGGAGATGCACCAGGAGGTCTTCGCCGGCCGGGACAAGGACCTGCTCACCGTGGGCGAGATGCCCGGCGTGACCGTGGAGGACGCCGCGCTGTTCACCGACCCCCGGCGCCGGGAAGTGGACATGGTGTTCCAGTTCGAGCACGTGGCCCTGGACCAGGAGGGCGGCAACAAGTGGCGGCCCAAGAAGCTGCTGCTGACGGATCTGAAGAAATCCCTCGGCCGCTGGCAGGAGGCGCTGGCAGAGCGCGGCTGGAACAGCCTGTACTGGGGGAACCACGACCAGGCCCGCGCGGTGTCCCGCTTCGGCGACGACGGCCACTACCGCGAGCTGTCAGCCAAGATGCTGGCCGCTGTCCTGCATCTGCACCGCGGCACGCCGTACGTGTACCAGGGCGAGGAACTGGGCATGACCAACATGGCGTTCGGCGCCATCAGCGACTACCGCGACATCGAGGTCCTCAACCACCACCGCGAGGCCACCACCCACCTGGGCCACACGGACGCCGACGTCCTCGCCGCCCTGGCGCCGCTGAACCGCGACAACGCGCGCACGCCGGTCCAGTGGGACGCCAGCCGCCACGCGGGCTTCACCACGGGGGCCCCGTGGATCGCGGTCAATCCGAACGCGAACGCCATCAACGCCGCCGCGCAGGTGGACGACCCCCAGTCCGTCTTCAGCTTCTACCGCGAGGTCATCGCCCTGCGCCACGCGGACCCCGTGGTGGCCTACGGAGACTTCACCATGCTGCTGCCCGACGACGAACACGTCTACGCGTTCCGGCGCTCGCTTCCGGACGCGGAGATGCTGGTCCTGGGAAACTTTTCCGGCGCGGAGCAGTCTGCCGGCACCGGGAACTCTGCCGGAATCGAAAGATCCTGGGGCGACGCCGAGCAGGTGCTGGGGAACTACCCGCCGCAGGCCGGCCTGCAGCTGCGTCCGTGGGAAGTGAAGGTGTTCCGCCGGAGCCTGTAGCGAGCGGCCTCAGGGAGCGAGCCTGTCGCCGGATTTGTGTACCCGGAACCAGCGGTAGCCGTAGCGGCCCAGCTCAACCGTGAATCCGCCGTCGGGCTCCAGCGGAACGTTGTCGCCGCCCAGCAGGTCCAGCAGCGTGGCGCCCCTGAACGCCCGGGGCGGGCCGTCCTTGGGGCCCGCATTGCCGCTGACTTTCACGGTGTCCTCGCCGAAGTTGTGCAGCAGCACCAGGGTTGCCCCCGTCGAGCTGCAGGTGTGCGCGAAGACCGCTGGCTCGGGCTGTTCGATGACCGCGAAATCGCCCCAGCCCAGCTCCGGTGATTCGCGGTAGCGCTGGATGAGCGTGGCGATGAAGTTCCACAGGGACTCCGGGTCCCGCTTGGCGGCCGCGGCATTGACCTTGTTCGGGCCGAACTCGCCGCGCGCCAGCGGTGCCACGAGGTCCGACACGAGCGCGCTGGAGAAGCCGCCGTTCTTTTCGTCGTTCCACTGCATCGGCGTGCGGACGGCGGAGCGGCTCTTCTGCCGCAGGTCCTCGCCCATGCCGATTTCCTCGCCGTAGTAGAGGACGGGTGTGCCGGGCAGGGAGAACATCAGCGAATACACCATGCGGATCCTGCCGGCGTCGCCGTTCAGCATCGGCGGCAGCCTGCGCCGGAGGCCCCGGTTGTAGACCTGCATGTTCTTCTCGGGGCCGAACGCGGCGAAAACCTCCTCGCGCTCCCCGTCGCTGAGCTTGTCCAGCGTGAGCTCGTCATGGTTGCGGACGAACATGGCCCACTGGTTGTCGGGATTCAGGGCCGGGCGGCTCTTGAGCGTCTCCGCCAGCGGGCGGGCGTCCTGGCGGGCCAGCGAAAGGTACAGGTGCTGCATGGTCATGAAGTCGAACTGCATGTTCAGTTCGTTGCCCTCGGCCCCGCCGAAGTATTCCAGCTGCTCTTTGTACGGCAGGTTTACCTCGCCCAGCAGCACCGCGCTGCCGTTGCGCCGGCTGACGAAGCTGCGCAGGGCGGTCAGGTAGTCGTGCGGGTCGATCCTGGCCGCCTCGTCCTTGGGCTGGCCGCGGGTTTCCAGGAAGAACGGCACCGCATCGAGCCGGAAACCGTCCAGGCCCAGTTCCAGCCAGAGCCCCATGGCCTTGGCGATCTCGTTCCGGACTTTGGGGTTGGTGACGTTGAGGTCAGGTTGGAACTCGGCGAACATGTGGAGGTACCACTCGCCGGTGGCGTCGTCCTGCGTCCAGATGGACGTCTGCTCGCCCGGGAACACCACTTCGGAGGACGTGTCCGGCGGGGTGTCCTTCCGCCACACGTAATAGTCGCGGTACGGGTTGTCCACGGACTTCCGCGCCTCCTGGAACCACGGATGCTTGATTGACGTATGGTTGACCACGAAATCCGCGATGACCCGGATGCCGCGATCCTTGGCGGTGCGGATGAACTCCACGAGGTCGCCCATGGTGCCCAGCCGGTGGTCCACGCCGTAGAAGTCGGTGACGTCGTAGCCGTCGTCCCGGTCCGGCGACGGGTAGAACGGCATGAGCCAGATGCAGCTCACGCCCAGCGCCGCGAGGTAGTCCACCCGCTGCGTCAGGCCGGCGAAATCGCCGGTGCCGTCGCCGTCGTCGTCGAAAAAAGTCTCGACGTCGAGGCAGTAGATCACGGCGTTCTTCCACCACAGGTCCGATGTTTCAGCGATTCTCATGCGACGCGCACCTTCCGTAGCTGGGGCAGGACCTTGTCCGCGAACGCCTCGATGAACCGGGCCTGTTCCTGCCCCACGAAGTGCAGGTACAGCTCGTCGAAGCCGAGGTCGGCGTACTCGGCGAGCCACTGCGCGTGCTGGTCAAGGCTGGCTGAGATGTTGACCGATTTCCGGAGCTGTTCCTCGCCGACGTCGGTGCTCACGCCGTCGAAATGGGCGGCCGTGGGCAGGTCCCAGGGTATTGGCGGGGCGAAAATGTTGGACCGCCACTGGTCCATGGCGATGGCCACGGCGTCCTTCTCGTCGGGCGCCCAGGAGAGGTGGATCTGCAGGATCGCCTTGCCGCGGCCGCCGTTGCCGCGGTAGGCGGTGAGCATCTCGCTGAGCTTGTGGTGCGGCTGGTTCACGGTGACCAGCCCGTCCGCCCACGCCGCCGAGCGGCGCGCCGTGTCCACGCTGATGGCTGGGGCAATGAGCTGCGGCGGAGGCTCCGGGACGTCCCAGATCCGTGCCTGCTCCACCGTGACCAGCCCGTGGTGCGTGACCTCCTCACCGGCGTGCAGGCGCCGGATGACCTCCACGCACTCCTCGAGCCGCTGCTGCCGGGTTTCCTTCAGCGGCCAGGGGTCACCCGTGATGTGCTCGTTCATGTTCTCCCCGCTGCCCAGGGCCGCCCAGAACCGGCCCGGGAACATGGAGGCCAGCGTGGCCGAGGCATGCGCGATGATGGCCGGGTGATACCGCTGGCCCGGCGCGTTGACCACGCCGAACCGGAGCTTGGTGGTGGCCAGCGCGGCGCCCAGCCAGGACCACGCGAACCCGGAATGCCCCTGCCGGGCGGACCAGGGTTCGATGTGGTCCGAGCACATGGCGGCGTCAAAGCCCGCGGCCTCGGCGTGCTGGACGTCCTTGAGGAGCTGTCCCGGGCTGATCTGTTCATGCGACGCGTGAAATCCGATGGCTGCCATCGTTAAGGTCTACCGGCGGGCGGTCACTGTGTCGAGGGCTCCGAGGGGTAGCGCCCCGGCGGGACCCCGGGCAAGAATGGGGCGTATGCAGCTTCCGGTCATGCCTCCCCTTCCTCCCATGCTTGCCAAATCGGTGGCCGCCATCCCGGACGGTGCCATGAGCTACGAGCCGAAATGGGACGGTTTCCGGTCCATTGTTTTCCGCGACGGCGACGACGTGGAGATCGGCAGCCGCAACGAAAAGCCGATGACGCGCTACTTTCCGGAGCTGGTGGAGGCGCTGAAGGCCAACCTTCCGCCGCGGTGTGTGCTCGACGGCGAGATCGTCCTGGTGGGCGCATCGGGGGACCGGCTCGACTTTGACGCCCTGCAGCAGCGGATCCATCCCGCCGCGAGCAGGGTCAAGCTGCTGGCCGAACAGACGCCGGCGAAGTTCGTGGCCTTCGACCTGCTGGCGCTGGGCGACCACGACTTCAGCGGCCGGCCCTTCGCCGAGCGGCGCGCCGCACTCGAGGCGGCGCTGGCCGGCGCGCGTGCACCGATCCATCTGACCGCCGCGACGCAGGACCGGGAGCTCGCCGGAAAGTGGTTCGACCAGTTTGAGGGCGCCGGCCTGGACGGGATCATCGCCAAGCCCCTCAACGGCGAGTACCAGCCGGACAAGCGCGTGATGTTCAAGGTCAAGCACGAACGCACGGCCGACTGCGTGCTGGCCGGCTACCGCGTGCACAAGAGCGGACCCGACGCCATCGGATCGCTGCTGCTGGGCCTGTACAAGCCCGGCGGCGAACTCGCCAGCGTGGGCGTGGTGGGCGCCTTTCCGATGCAGCGGCGGCGGGAGCTGTTCGAGGAACTCCAGGCGCTGGTGACCGGCTTTGACGAGCACCCGTGGGCCTGGGCCAAGCAGGAGGAAGGCGCCCGGACGCCGCGCAACGCCGAGGGCAGCCGCTGGAGCGCCGGCAAGGACCTGTCCTTCACGCCGCTGCGTCCAGAGCGGGTGCTGGAAGTGAAGTACGACCACATGGAGGGCGAGCGGTTCCGCCACACCGCGCAGTTCGTGCGCTGGCGCCCGGACCGGGACCCGTCATCCTGCACGTACGAGCAGCTCGAGGAGCCCGTGAAGTTCGACCTCGCCGAGGTGCTCGCCACCTAAACATCAGCGGCCCGCCCCTTTTTCGCAAAAGGGACGGGCCGCCGTCGTGACCTTCTTTGAAACTAATCCGGCCGAAAAGGCGGCGGACCCGCCGTGTCCCGGGGCGCTTGCGGGGCAAACGGGGTCACGACGGCGGGCCGCACCCGGGCCGGCCGGGTTACTTCAGGCCGAGCTGCTTGGTGGGGGTCTTGAAGGTTTCCTTGGCCGTGAGGGCCGAAACTGCGGCGATGGTGCAGATAACCGCGGTGAAGATGCTGATCTGGACCCAGCCGCCGGGCTTGATGCCGCCTATGGCAGCCACGATGGCGGGCGCAAACCCGGCCATCAGGAAGCCGAGCTGGGTGCCGATGGCCAGGCCGGAGAAGCGGACCTTGGTGCTGAACATCTCGGCGTAGAAGGACGGCCAGACGGCGTTCGAGGCTGCGTAGCCGCAGGAGAAGAAGCCGATGGCGGCCAGGAACATTAGCGGGACGCTGCCGGATTCGAGGCTCAGCAGGAAGACAGGGGTCAGGATGGCGCTGGACAGTGCGCCGTAGATGAACACGGGCTTTCGGCCGATCTTGTCGGCCAGCTTTCCGAACAGCGGCTGGGTGCCCAGGGCCACCAGGTTTGCGCCGACCACAAGCCACAGGGTGGTGGTGCCGTCCACGCCGGCCACGGTCTTGGCGTAGCTGATGGCGAGGGTGCCGAACACGGTGGAGACGGCGGCGATGAAGGCGCAGCAGATGACCCGGAGGACGTCGCGCCAGTGGGACTTGAGCAGATCGGCCACGGGCAGCTTGGCGATCTGTGCTGACTTCTGGGCTTCCTCGAAGGCCGGCGGCTCGTGCAGCGTGCGGCGGATGAAGAACGCCACCATCACCACCACGGCGCTGAGCCAGAACGGAATGCGCCAGCCGATGCCGTACTTGATCTCGTCAGGCAGGGCGAGGACCGGGATGAAGACGAGGGCGGCGAGGATCTGGCCGCCCTGGGTGCCGGTGAGGGTCCAGGAGGTGAAGAAGGAGCGGCGGTTGTCCGGGGCGTGTTCCAGGGTCATGGAGGAGGCGCCGGCCTGCTCGCCGGCCGCGGAGAGGCCCTGGCAGAGGCGTGCCAGCACCAGCAGGGCCGGAGCCCACCAGCCGACGGTGTTGAAGTCCGGCAGGCAGCCGATCAGGAAGGTGGAGGCGCCCATGAGCAGCAGCGTGAACATCAGGACCTTCCGGCGCCCCACCCGGTCACCGAAGTGGCCCAGGATGACGGCGCCGACAGGCCGGGCCACGTAGGCGAAGCCGAAGGTCGCGAAGGACATGATCGCCGCATTGGCGTCCGCGTCCGGGAAGAAGACCTTGGGGAAGATCAGGGCAGCGGCGGAACCGAAAATGAAAAAGTCGTAGTACTCGACGGCGCTGCCGAGGAAGCTGGCAAGGGCTGCCTTCTTCGGGGTCCCGGCCGGGGCAACGGTGCCCGGCTCTGCGGACGGGAGTGTCTGGCTCATGGTGTTCCTTCGGTGTGACGACGTTGTCGCGGATGTATCAGGATGTTGCAGCCGCCGTCCGTGTGATGGGGAAGGGGCGGCTGGCAGGTCCTTGGAAAGACCCGGACTAAGTAGCCACATGGTGAGAGCTACTTGTGCGATACAGCAATGATGACTGTGAGGGCAGTCACCTGTCAAGAATCTTATTCACCATCTAGAAATAGCTCTCACATTGTGGCAACATCGAGTTATGAGTGTGAAAGAAGCCACAGGCAACGACGCCAACGTCCAGTCCCCCGAAGATGCAACCGCGGAGGGCCTGGACCCGGCTGCCAAGCCGGCCAAGGCGGGCAAGGACGATTCCCGCACGGACATGGTGGGCAAGGCCCTGGGCCTGCTCGTGCTGCTGGGCGACGAACCCCGCGGCGCGAGTGCCTCGGAGCTGTCCCGTCGGGCCGAGCTGCCCTTCAGCACCACGTACCGGCTCCTGGGTTCGCTGACCCGGGACGGTTTTGTGGACTACGAGCCGGAGGGCCGCCGCTACCACCTGGGCCTGCGCATCTTCCAGCTGGGCCAGCGGGTTTCCAACCACCACGGCTTCGCCGGCACCGCGCTGCCCATCCTGCGGCGCGTCACGGATCAGACGGGGGAGGCCACCATCCTGTCCGTCCGCGACGGCCAGCACCACCTCACCGTAAACAAGGTTGACGGGCCACAGACCTTCCGGGTCACCAGCGATCCCGGCCACCTCGGCGCGCTGCACACGACGTCGGTGGGCAAGGCGCTGGTGGCCTTCGCAGAGGACGGCGAACGCGAGCGGCTGCTTGGTGAGCTGCCGCTGGAGCCGCTCACCAGCCTCTCCATCACGGACCGCAACGCCTTCCGGGCGGAAATCGAGCAGGTCCGGCGGCAGGGGTATGCGGTCATGGACGAGGAGAACGAGCTCGGCATGCGCGCCGTGGCCGTGCCGGTGCTGAACTCCCAGGGCGTCGCCTTCGCTTCGCTGGCCACGGCGGTTCCCGTGTTCCGGCTCAGCTTGGACGCGCTGCTCGCCCTCGTTCCGCTGCTCCAGGCGGCAGCTTCGGAGCTGGCCGCCAGGCTGCCCCAGCGCTGATCGCCCGGTGCGCATTTCCAGATTTGTTCGTATCTAGAACAAGAGTGCAACATATGAACTTTTGCTGTACTGTAATCCCTATCACCCGGCCAGCGGCCGACGCCACGGGCGCCCAGCCAGCCGAGTGCCGTCGTCAAAGGAGCCCGCACGCATGAGCAATCGAACTGAGTCCTACCTCGTGGGACTGGTTGGCGATGGCGTGATGCCGTCACTCACTCCCCACATGCATGAACGCGAAGGCGACGTCCAGGGCCTCCGCTACCTGTACCGCCCCATCGACCTGCACGAGCTGGGACTCCCGGACTCGACCATCGGGGACCTGCTGCAGAGCGCCTACCGGATGGGCTTCAACGGACTGAACGTCACCCACCCCTGCAAGCAGTTGGTCCTGGACCACCTGGACGAGATCACCCCCGACGCCGCCAGGCTGGGCGCCGTGAACACCGTGGTCATCCGGGACGGCCGCTTCATCGGACACAACACCGACTTCTCCGGCTTTGCCGCCGCCCTCGCCTCGGGCCTTCCGGACGCGAAGCTGGGCCGCGTGGTGCAGCTGGGGGCGGGCGGTGCCGGTTCCGCCGTCGCCTACGCCCTGCTCACCGCCGGCGTGCAGACGCTGGACCTTGTGGACATGGACCCGGCACGGAGCGCCGAGCGCGCCGCCGAACTCTCCAGCTTCTTCCCCGACCGCACCATCACCGGACGTTCGACGGCGGAGCTGCCGCAGCTCATGCCTTTGGCCGACGGCCTGGTGCACTGCACCCCCGTGGGCATGGCGGCCCACCCCGGCCTTCCGCTGGACGTCGCGCTGGTGGAACCGCGCCACTGGGTGGCGGACATCGTCTACCGCCCCATCGACACCGAGCTCGTCCGCGAGGCCCGGGCCAGGGGCTGCGCCGTTCTCGACGGCGGCCGCATGGCCGTGGGACAGGCCGCCGACGCCTTCCGCATCTTCACCGGCCTCGAGGCCGACGCCGACCGCATGCGTGCCCACTTCCTGGAGCTCATCGCCGCCGAAGAGGTGACCGTCTGATGCGCACCGGGATCGCCACCGTGTGCCTCTCCGGCACGCTGACGGAAAAAATGCAGGCCTGCGCCATCGCGGGCTTCGACGGCATCGAAATCTTCGAGCAGGACCTGGTCACCTCCCCGCTGAGGCCGGAGGACCTCCGGAAAATGGCCGCCGACCTGGGCCTCACCCTGGACCTCTACCAGCCGTTCCGCGATTTCGACGGCGTCACCGAGGACCTGCTCGCCGCGAACCTCCGCCGCGCCGACGCCAAGTTCCGGCTCATGTCCCGCCTCGGCATGGACACCATCCTGGTCTGCTCCAACGTCGCCACCGCCACGATCGACGACGACGGCCTCCGGGCCAAGCAGCTTGCCGCGCTGGCAGAACTGGCCGGGGACCACGGCGTGAAGGTGGCCTACGAGGCGCTCGCCTGGGGCAAATACGTCAACGACTACGAGCACGCCCACCGGCTCGTGGAAATGGTGGACCACCCCAACCTCGGCAGCTGCCTGGACTCCTTCCACATCCTGTCCCGCGACTGGGACACCGCGCCCATCGAGGACTTCAACCCGGACAAGATCTTCTTCGTCCAGGTGGCCGACGCCCCCAAGCTCTCCATGGACGTGCTCTCCTGGAGCCGGCACTACCGCGTCTTCCCCGGCGAGGGGCAGTTCGAGCTGGCCAAGTTCATGGGCCACGTGGTCCGCGCCGGCTACACGGGACCCGTGTCCCTGGAGGTCTTCAACGACGTCTTCCGCCAGTCCGACGTCGACCGCACCGCCGTTGACGCCATGCGCTCGCTGATCTGGCTGGAGGAGCAGAGCGCCAAGTGGCTCGAGGCGAACGCCGCTAACGGGACCACCGGGACCGGCGGGGCAGGCGCCAAAGCCGCCGGCCGCCGTCGTTATCCCATGGAACTGGCCACGCTCCCGCAGGTCGCCGAGCCGGCCGGATTCAACTTCGCCGAGGTCCGGGCCGCCGACACCGCCGCGCTCGAAACCGTCCTGGGGCAGCTCGGCTTCGAATTCAACGGCCGGCACCGGACCAAGGAGGTGCAGCTGTGGACCATGGGTCACGCCCGGGTCATCATCAACGAACAGGCCCCCGCCGCCGGGGACTCCGCCGGCTCGCTTTCTCCGGCCACCGCCGCCGGTATTGCTGCCATCGGCTTTGACGTCGATTCCCCCGTGATTGCCTCGGCCCGCGCCCAGCAGCTCAAGGCACCCGCTGTTCCGCGCAAGAGCCAGGCCAACGAGGAAGTGTTCCAGGGCTTCGCCGCCCCGGACTCCACCGAGATCTTCCTGTGCCAGGGCAGCCCGGACGGCACCGCCGCCTGGATCACCGAATTCGGGGAGGGCCGCGGGTTCGGCGAGTTCACCGGAGCACCCTCCGGTGCCCGCGGCGCCGTGATCGACCACGTCAACCTGGCCCAGCCGTGGCAGCACTTCGACGAGGCCGTCCTCTTCTACACGAGCGCCCTGGCCCTGGAGCCGCAGCCCTACGCCGAGGTGGCCAGCCCCAGCGGACTGGTCCGCTCCCAGGTCATGCAGACCTCGGACCGGGCCGTGCGCCTGGTGCTGAACCTGGCGCCGCTCCACCAGCAGGACGGAACCCGGCACAAGACCTACCAGGAGCACATCGCGTTCGCGGTGGATGACCTCGTGGCCACCGCCCGGGCCGCACGGGACAGGGGCCTGGCCTTCCTGCAGATCCCGGCGAACTACTACGAGGACCTGGATGCCCGGTTCGGGCTCGACCCGGAATTCCTGGCCACGCTCCAGGACCTCAACCTGCTCTATGACCGCGACGCCGACGGCGAGTTCCTGCACTTCTACACCGCCACCGTGGGCAGCGTCTTCTTCGAAATGGTGGAGCGCCGCGGCAGCTACGACGGCTACGGGGCGCCCAACGCCCCGGTCCGGCACGCCGTCCAGTACGACCACCTGCATCAACTCACCAAGTAACCGACGAACCAACACCACCACCGATTGAAAGGAGGCTGCTGTGCCTGATGACGTGAATCTAGCGACGTACAACGCCGACGCGCTCACCGAGGACCTGTCTGACGCAGTACCTGCCGCATCCGGGACCGCACCGCAGGCCGTCCCGGCAGAGACGCCCCGCGTGGAAACGCAGCAGGATCTCAGCGCGGAGATCAAGGCGCTCGGAGAGGCCTACGCCCGGGCCCTGAAGGACGGCGCGCCGAAGGAGACCCAGCCGCGCCTGGACTTCGCCCCGTACCGCAGCAGCATCCTGCGCCACCCCACCAAGAGCCTGCACCACGCGGACCCGGAAACCATCGAGCTGCACTCCCCGGCCTTCGGGCACCAGGACGTCCACGCCCTCGAGTCGGACCTCACCATCCAGCACAACGGCGAACCGCAGGGCGAACGCATCATCGTGGCCGGCCGCGTGCTCGACGGCGACGGCCGCCCCGTGGCGGGCCAGCTCGTGGAAATCTGGCAGGCCAACTCGTCCGGCCGCTACATCCACAAGCGCGACCAGCACCCCGCCCCGCTGGACCCCAACTTCACCGGCGTGGGCCGCTGCATCACCGGGCCGGACGGCTCCTACCGCTTCACCACCATCAAGCCCGGCGCGTACCCGTGGAAGAACCACCTCAACGCCTGGCGCCCGGCGCACATCCACTTCTCCCTGTTCGGCACGGAGTTCACCCAGCGGATCGTCACCCAGATGTACTTCCCGGGGGACCAGCTCTTTCCGCTCGACCCGATCTACCAGTCGATCGTGGACCAGGACGCCCGCGACCGCCTCGTGGCCGCCTACGACCACGACCTCACGGAGCCCGAATGGGCCCTGGGCTACAACTGGGACATCGTCCTGACAGGCTCCAAGCGGACCTGGACCGAAAACGAGGCGCTGGGCGCAGAAGGCGATGACCATGAGTAAACTCACCGCAACACCCGGCCAGACCGTGGGCCCCTTCTACGGCTACGCACTGCCTTACGAGAAGGACCGGGAACTCCTGGCCCCCGGCTCGCCCGGCTCCATCCGCCTCCAGGGCACCGTGTACGACGGCGCCGGGCACCCGATTCCCGACGCCATCCTGGAAATCTGGCACCCGGACGCCGAAGGCAACATCGTCCGCCGGACCGGTTCGCTGGTCCGCGACGGCTACACCTTCACCGGCTTCGGCCGCAGCGCCGTAGGCAACACCGGCGTGTACACGTTCACCACGGTGAACCCCGGACCCACCGAGCCCGGCGCCGCGGCGTTCATCTCTGTGGCCGTCTTTGCCCGCGGCCTGATGAACCGCCTCTTCACACGGGTCTACCTGCCCGAGAACACGGACGCACTGGCCAAGGATCCGCTGCTGTCCTCGCTGGACCCGGAGCGCCGCAAGACGCTGATCGCCCGCCGCGACGCCGACGGCGGCCTCACGTGGGACATCCGCCTGCAGGGCGAGGACGAAACCGTCTTCCTCGATTTCGAGGGAACCGGAACCGAGGGTGCCGCACAGTGACCGACTCCCAGTCAGCGGGCCGCGACGGCGACGTCGCGCTGCTCAGTCCCGTCTCGGCGTCGCCCCTGGTGGCGGCGCTGACCGGGGACCGGGCGGTGCTGGCGGCAATCCTCGCCGTCGAGGCCGGCTGGGCTGCCGTGCTGGACCGGGCCGGCCTGGCGCCGGCCGGTTCCGCGGCGGTGGTGGCCCACGCGGCCGACGCGTCGCGCTACGACGTTGCCGGCATCGCGCTGCGGGCGCAGGGCGGCGGCAACCCGGTCATCCCGCTGCTGGCCGACCTCCGGGCCCAGGTCAAGGCCCTGGACACCGGCAAAATCGGCGCCGGCCGCGCCGTGCACACCTCGCTGACCAGCCAGGACGTGCTGGACACGGCCCTCATGCTGCTGGCCCGGAACACCGTCTCTGCCCTGCTGGCCGATGTCAGGGGCACGACGACGGCGCTCGCCCGGCTGGCGGAGCAGCATGCGGCCACGCTGTGCGTGGGCCGGAGCCTGACGCAGCATTCGCTGCCGTTCACGTTCGGGCTCAAGGCCGCGCAGTGGTTCCACGGCCTGGCCGCCGCCGCGCGCCGGCTCGAGGCGCTGGAGCTTCCGGTCCAGACCGGCGGCGCGGCCGGAACGCTGGCCGCCGGCACGGTCCTCACCGCCGGGTCCGCGTCGGATCCCTTTGGGCTGTCCGATGCCCTCGCCGCGCAGCTGGGACTCGCTTCCACACCGGCCCCGTGGCACACCAACCGGCTCGCCGTCACCTCGCTGGGAGATGCCCTCGCCGCGGTGGTGGACGCGCTCGGCAAGATCGCCGGGGACGTCCTGTTCCTGAGCCGGCCCGAGGTGGCCGAGCTGGCCGAACCCCGGGCGCCGGGCCGCGGCGTTTCCTCGGCCATGCCGCAGAAGCAGAACCCGGTCCTGTCGGTGCTGGTCCGCAGCGCTGCACTCCAGGCCCCGGCCCTGGCGGCGCAGCTGCACCTTGCCGCCGCCAACTTCAACGACGAGCGCCCGGACGGCGCCTGGCACACCGAGTGGCCGGCCCTGCGCCAGCTGCTCGGCCTTGCCCTCGGCGCGGCCGGGCACGTCCGCGAACTGGCCGAAGGGCTGCAGGTTTTCCCGGCCGGGATGCGCCGCAACCTGGACCTCTCCGGGCCGCTGCTCCTCAGCGAGGGCGTGTCCGCGGCCGTAGCGCCGCTGCTGGGTATTAACGGAGCCGGGGATGACGGCAAGCAGCAGCTGCAGGCCGTGGTGGACCGGACCCTGCAGGCGCCCGCCGCCGAACAGGCGGAAACCTACCGGCGGCTGCTCCGGGAGGCCGTCCCGGCGGACCTGCTCTCGGACCGCAGCCTTGACGAGCTGCTGGATCCGGCCAGCTACCTCGGCCAGGCCGCCGGGATCTCGCGGCGGATCCTGGCCGCCTTCCCGGACTTTGCGCCTACCCCAACCGAAAAAGACGGAAACGGAGACTCCCGTGGCTAGACCAACACTGAAGGCAGTGCTGCTTTCTCCCCAGCGCACCCAGGGGGACAAACCCCTCCTCATCGTGGGACCCTCGCTCGGCACCTCCTCGGTGCTCTGGGCGCAGGCCGGTTCCCTCCTGGCCAACGACTGTGACGTTGTCGCCTGGGACCTGCCCGGCCACGGCGTCTCTCCGGCCGCCACGGAACCGTTCAGCGTCGCGGAACTCGCGGACGCCGTCGTCGAACTTGTCGACTCGATCGCCCCCGGCGAGCGGTTCCACTACGCCGGCGTGTCGCTGGGCGGGGCAACGGGCCTGCAGCTCGGCATCAAGCACGGCTACCGGTTGAAGAGCCTCTCCGTGCAGTGCTCCGGGGCCAAGCTGGGCACGCCCGAAGCCTGGCAGGAACGCGCGGAAACCGTCCGCACCCAGGGCACGCCGGTGATGATCCAGGGCTCGGCGGGGCGCTGGTTCGCACCCGGCTTCATGGACCGCGAACCCGAGCTGAGCAGCCGCCTGCTGCACTCGCTCCGCGACACAGACCGGTTCAGCTACGCCTTCTGCTGCGGCGCCCTGGCCGGCTTCGACGTGCGGGAAGAGCTCGGCAGCATCACTGTCCCCACCCAGGCGGTGGCCGGCGCGGAGGACTCTGTTGCGCCGCCGTCGTCGGCCCAGGAAATCGCCGACGGCATCACCGCCGGCGGCGGCACGGCGTCGGCGGTCACGCTCGGAGGCGTGGCGCACCTGGCACCCGCCGAGGCGCCCGCCCACGTCGCCGAACTGATGCGGACCCTCATCAGCTGGAGCGAATCCCGCGGAGCAGCCAAGTGACCGGCACGGAGCGGCACGGCGTGGTCCAGCCGGACGCCACCAGCCAGGAAATTTACGACGGCGGCATGGTGGTCCGGCGCGAAGTGCTCGGCGACGCGCACGTGGACCGGGCCAACGCCAAGAAGGACGCCTTCACCGAGGACTTCCAGGACATGATCACCCGCATCGCGTGGGGCGGCATCTGGACCCGGCCCGGCCTTCCGCGGCAGATGCGCTCCGCCGTCACCATCACCGCCATGGTGGCGCACGGGCACTGGGAAGAACTGGCCATGCACATCCGCGCCGCCATCACCAACGGCCTCAGCAGGGACGAAATCAAAGAAATCCTGCTGCAGACCGCCATTTACTGCGGAGTACCCTCCGCCAACACCGCCTTCAAGACCGCCCAGCAGGTCTTCCATGAAATGGACAACACAGCGCTTGACGCAGCCACCCCGCCCAACTAGGTAGCAGCAGGTGTCGTTGTGAGCCGTCATAACGACGCGACCTGCGACCTAGTTGGGACCCACAGACGGAATTAGAGGAACAGTAATGAACCAGGCTTTTGTGTACGACGCCGTTCGCACGCCGTTCGGTAAGTTCGGCTCCGGCCTCGCCGGGGTCCGCCCGGATGACCTTGCCGCGCACGTGATCGGCGAGGCCGTGAAGCGCGCTCCGAAGCTCGACGTCGAGCGGATCGACGAGGTGGTGTTCGGCAACGCGAACGGCGCCGGCGAGGAGAACCGCAACATCGCCCGGATGGGCACGCTGCTGGCGGGTTTGCCGGTTTCGATCCCCGGCACCACGGTCAACCGGCTCTGCGGCTCCTCCCTGGATGCCGCGATCATCGCCTCCCGCCAGATCAACGCCGGCGACGCCGAGCTGATGCTGGTGGGCGGCGCCGAATCCATGAGCCGTGCCCCGTGGGTGCTGCCCAAGACGGAGAAGCCCTACCCGGCCGGCGACATGACCCTGGCGTCCACCACGCTGGGCTGGCGCCTGGTGAACAAGGCCATGCCCAAGGAGTGGACCATCTCCCTGGGTGAGGCCACGGAACGTCTGCGCGAAAAGTACGGCGTGACCCGGCAGGCGCAGGACGAGTTCGCGGCCAATTCCCACAACCTGTCCGCGGCGGCGTGGGACGAGGGCTTCTACGACAACCTCGTGGCCCCGGTACCCGGCACGGACCTGGTCCGGGACGAAGGCATCCGCGCCGGGTCCTCGGCCGAGAAGCTCGCCGGGCTCAAGACCGTGTTCCGCACCGAGAACGGCACCGTCACCGCGGGCAATGCGTCCCCGCTGTCCGACGGCGCCTCCGCGGCCTGGATCGGTGCCGAGAGTGCCGCCGGGCTGCTCGGGCTGGAACCGCTGGCCCGGATCGCGGGCCGCGGAGCCCACGGCAACGACCCGCAGTACTTCGGGTACGCCCCGGTGGAAGCCGCGAACAAGGCCCTCGCGAAGGCGGGCATCGGCTGGGACCAGGTGGGCGCCGTCGAACTTAACGAGGCGTTCGCCGCGCAGTCCCTGGCGTGCATCAACGCCTGGGGCATCGACCACTCCATCGTGAACCGGCACGGCGGCGCGATCGCCATGGGCCACCCGCTGGGCGCCTCCGGAACCCGCATCCTCGGCACGCTCGCCCGCAGCCTGCAGGCCTCCGGTGAGCGCTGGGGCGTCGCGGCGATCTGCATCGGCGTGGGCCAGGGCCTGGCCGTGGTGCTGGAAAACGTAACTTCGGGAGTTAAGGGCTGACCATGCTGACTTTCATTGACACCGTGGGCGAGGCCGTCGCGGGCATCAGGGACGGTTCCACCGTGATGATCGGCGGGTTCGGCAACGCCGGGCAGCCGTTCGAGCTGATCGACGCGCTGCTCGACTGCGGCGCCACGGATCTGACCGTGGTGAACAACAATGCCGGCCAGGGCGACCAGGGCCTGGCGCTGCTGATCAAGGAAGGGCGCGTCCGCAAGATGATCTGCTCCTTCCCGCGGCAGTCCGATTCATGGCACTTCGACGCCAAGTACAAGGCCGGCGAAATCGAGCTGGAGCTCGTGCCGCAGGGCAACCTGGCCGAGCGCATCAGGGCCGCAGGCGCCGGAATCGGCGGCTTCTTCACCCCCACCGGCTACGGCACCATGCTGGCCGAGGGCAAGGAAACCCGGATCATCGACGGCCGCGGACAGGTCTTCGAGACCCCCATCCACGCCGACGTCGCCCTCATCAAGGCACTCAAGGCCGACGGCAAGGGCAACCTGGTGTACCGCAAGACGGCCCGGAACTTCGGTCCGATCATGGCCGCCGCCGCCAGGCACACGATTGTCCAGGTCTCCGAGATCGTCCCCACCGGCGGCCTGGATCCGGAGAACGTCGTGACCCCCGGCATTTACGTCAACAGCGTTGTCCGCGTGAACACCGCCGCCGGCAAGACAGAACAGGTGGCCTGAAATGAGCATCCAGACAGCATCCCTTCAGACCAGCGAGACGCCCCTGGGCCGCGACGACCTCGCCCGGCTGGTGGCACGGGACATCAAGCCCGGCTCGTTCGTGAACCTCGGGATCGGCCAGCCCACCCTGGTGTCCAACTACCTCGAGCCGGAGCAGGACATCACGCTCCACACCGAGAACGGGATGCTGGGCATGGGCCCCGTCGCCGAGGGGGACCAGATCGACGGCGACCTCATCAACGCCGGCAAGATCCCCGTCACCGAGCTCCCGGGCGCGTCCTACTTCCACCACGCCGACTCGTTCGCGATCATGCGCGGCGGGCACCTGGACATCTGCGTTCTGGGCGCTTTCCAGGTCTCCGCGACCGGTGACCTCGCGAACTGGCACACCGGAGCACCGGACGCCATTCCTGCCGTGGGCGGGGCGATGGACCTGGCCACAGGCGCCAAGGACGTGTTCGTGATGATGACGCTCCTGACCCGGGACGGCGCCTCCAAGATCGTGGACGCCTGCACCTACCCGCTCACCGGGGTGGGCTGCGTAACCCGCGTGTACACGGACAAGGCAGTGTTCCTCACCGGCCCGGACGGCGTCCAGGTGCGCGAGACGTTCGGCTGCACCCTCGAGGAGCTCCAGGCCCTGGTGCCGGTCCCCCTCACAGCAGCCCCCGCGGTCGAACGCTAACCACCACCCTCCGGCGCGAACTGGCAGCCTATGCCCTCAAATCCCCGATCTGAGGTCATTAGCTGCCAGTTCGCGCTTCGGGGCGGGGGCTTAAGCGTCCGTTCGCGCGAATAGGATTGGTAACCATGACCGACGCAGCAGCAGGGACCGCATCGAGGGCCGGCCGCCCGCCGAAAACCGACGCGCCCGCGGCGAGTGACCAGTATGTGCAGTCGCTGGCGCGGGGGCTGGCCGTAATCCGCGCCTTCGACACCGACCACGCCGTCATGACCCTGACCGAGGTGGCCGGGCGCACCGACCTGACCCGCGCCACGGCCCGCCGCTTCCTGCACACGCTCGTCGAACTCGGCTACGTGCGGACGGACGGCAAGACCTTCGCGCTCACCGCCCAGGTGCTGCAGCTCGGGTACGCCTACCTGTCCGGCCTGTCCCTGCCCCAGCTTGCCCAGCCGCACCTTGAGGAGCTGTCGCTCAAGCTCGGCGAATCGACGTCGGCCGCGGTGCTGGACGGCACGGACATCGCCTACATTGCCCGCGTGACCACGCGCCGGATCATGAACGTCGGCATCACGGTGGGCACCCGGTTCCCGGCCTACGCGACGTCGATGGGCAGGGTGCTGCTCGCCGCCCTTCCGCCCGCCAAGCTCAAGGAATATCTGGCCGCGGCGGAGATCAGGCCGCTCACGCCGCGGGCGGTCGGCACGGTCCAGGAGCTCCTGGCCGTCCTGGACACCGTCCGCGCCCAGGGCTGGTGCCTCCTGGACCAGGAGCTGGAACTGGGGCTCATGTCCGTCGCGGCGCCGGTTTACCACGGCCCGAAGGTGGTGGCCGCCGTCAACGTCTCCCTGCAGGCGCAGAGCGTGGCGGCCCGGCCGGACCCCGGGGCCTACCTGGACTCGGTGCGCAAGGAAATCGTGGCCGCCGCGGAGCGGATTTCTTCGGACTTTTCCACGGGACGCTAGGCGGGAGCAGCAGATCGGGCTGCCGTCCTCCGGTGTGGGGGATTGTAGGGCGGCGCCCCGGCTGTGACTATTGGTCAAATGGAAAACCGGCAATCAGAACGTACCGACGGCGAGCCGCCCGCCCCGGTTGCCGCGACGGACCGGCATATTTCGGCGGTCCTCAACGGGCTTCCTGCCATGGTGGGCTACTGGGACCGGGAGCTGCGGAACAGGCTTGCCAACGACGCCTATGTGGGCTGGGTCGGGCGGACGCCGGAGCAGGTCCGCGGACTCCACATGCGCGACGTCGTGGGCGAGGACGCCTACCGGGCGAACCTGCCGTACCTCGCCGGCGTCCTGGAGGGCAGGCCGCAGCTGTTCGGCAAGACGATTGTCAACGCGTCCGGCCAAACCCGCCAGGCCCAGATTTCCTACATGCCGGACGTGAAGGATGGCAGCGACCAGGGCTTCTTCGTCCTGGTCACCGACATCACTGACAGGGTGCTCGCTGAACGCCGGGAGCATCGCGACGTTTCACGCTACCGGGCACTCGCAAGCGGCGTTCCCAGCGTCTTCGTCCTGCTTTTCGACGCAGATCTCCGGTACATCATTGCCGAGGGCCAGGAGCTCGCTGCCTTCGGCCACACGCCCGCCGACCTGGAGGGCCGGACCATCCACGAGGTGCTCAGCCCGGAACTCGCCGCCGAGCTTGAGCCGCGCTACCGCGCCGCGCTGGCGGGGGAGGAAGTGCAGTGGAAGCGGAAGATCGGGCAGCGGACGTTCCGCCTCACCGCCAGGCCGGTGGACTCGGAAGACGGGATCTCGGCCGGGATGGTTGTGGCGGTGGACATCACCGACCGGCTGCAGCGCGAACAGACCTGGGCAGCCCTGCACGAGATCGCGACCGCCGTCGCACGGAGCGCCGCCCCGCTGGACATTTCCGCGAGGGTTGCCGCGATCCTGCAGCGCCTGTTCGCCGTGGACTCAGCGGCTGTAGTCCGTTTCACCGGTTCCAGGTCAGCCAGAATCATCGCCATGGCACCGCGCCTGCCGGCGGAAGTGGACAGAAACCAGACATTTGAGCCGGGCGACAGGTCGGCCGCGGCCGCCGTCGCGTTCACCGGCAAACCCGCGATTGTGGCGTACTCACCCGAGGGAGGCCAGGTCGGGGAGCAGCTTTTCGCCGGCGGTTTCCGGACCGGCGCAGCCGCCCCCATCCGGGTGCACGGGGAGCTGTGGGGCGCCATCGTGCTGACCTCCCGCACCAAGGACGGCGTGTCCGGCTCGATGCTGGACAGGCTGGCGGAGTTCGCGGAACTCGTGGAAATCGCCATCGGAAACACCGAGGCGTGGGAACTGCTGGAACACAGGGCCAGCACCGATGCCCTGACCGGGCTCTTCAACCGGCGCGCCTTCGAGTCCCGCCTGGCGCGGGAGCTTGAGGCCGCCGACACCAGCGGGGCCCCGCTGAGCCTGGTTCTCCTGGATATCGACCGTTTCAAGAACGTCAACGATTCGTTCGGCCATCCGGCGGGCGACGAAGTACTCATCGAAGTGGCCGCAAGGCTGCGGGAGACATCCAGGAAGGGTGAGGTACTCGCCCGCCTCGGCGGTGAGGAATTCGTCTGGATGCTCCCCGGGACCGACGGCGAGGACGCCGTCCAGGCGGCGGAGCGGGCCCGGCGGTCGATCGCCGCCGCGCCGTTCGCGGTCGTGGGCGCGGTCACCGTCTCCGCCGGAGTCTGCGAGCTGGCCGACGCCGGAAAGGCGCACCTGATGGACCGTGCCGACCAGGCCCTCTACCGGGCCAAACGGTACGGCCGCAACAGCACCGTGAGGTACCGCAGCGGATCGTAGCCGGCCGGTTGCAGCCGCCCTACTGCCGCGCAGCCGCGCTGGGTCATAGACTCAAGCCAACCATGTGCAGCAGCGAAGCTGCATTCGTCCGGAAGGGGAGTGGCGGGTGAGGCTAGGAATACCGAGGGAGCGCCGGGAAGGTGAGCGGCGGGTGGCCGCGACGCCGGAAACCGTGAAGCAGCTGGCCGGGCTGGGCTTGGAGGTGCTGGTCGAGTCGAGGGCAGGGTCCGCCGCCGGGCACGGCGACGAGGACTACCGGCAGGCCGGCGCCCGGATCGTCCCGGACCTTGACCCGGCGGAACTGGACGTCCTGGCCCACGTCCGCCCGATCGAGCCCGCAACCGCCCGCTCCCTCAAACGGGGCGCCGTCACGGTCGGACTGGCCTCGCCGTCCACCGAGCTGGCCGCCGTCCAGGCGTTCGTCGAGGGCGGCGTGACGTCCTTCGCCCTTGAGCTGGTGCCGCGCATCTCCCGCGCACAGTCCATGGATGCGCTGTCCTCGCAGGCGCTGGTGGCCGGTTACCGCTGCGTGCTCGAGGCCGCCATCCGGCTGCCGCGCTTCTTTCCCCTCTACATGACGGCCGCCGGAACCGTCCCGCCCGCGCGGGTGCTGGTGCTCGGCGTCGGCGTGGCCGGGCTGCAGGCCATCGGCACCGCCAAAAGGCTCGGCGCCCGGGTCTCGGCCAACGACATCCGGCCTTCCTCGGCCGAAGAGGTCACCTCGATGGGCGGTACGTTCATCAAACTGGATCTTGAGACGGCGGAGGCCTCCGGCGGCTACGCCCGTGAACTCAGCGCGGACCGCGGCGCCCTGCAGCGGGAGCTCCTGGCGCCGCACGTCGCCGACGCTGACGTGCTGATCACGACGGCGGCCGTCCCGGGCAGGCGCGCCCCGCTCCTGGTGACCCGCGCCACGGTGCAGGGCATGCGCCCCGGATCGGTCGTCGTCGACCTCGCCGCGGAATCCGGCGGCAACGTGGAGGGCTCCATGCCGGGACGTGACATCCACATCCCCACCGCCGACGGCCACGGCACCGTCACGCTGGTGGGGCTGAAGGACGCCCCGTCCGCCATGCCTGCCGACGCCTCGCGCCTGTACGCCAAGAACGTGGCCAACCTGCTCGCGCTGATGACCCGCGACGGCACCGTCGCTCCCGACTTCGACGACGACGTCGTGGCGGGTGCGTGCCTGACGCACGACGGCGTGGTGCGGCACGCGCCGACCGCGGAGGCCCTCGCGGCGCTCACCGGGGAGTCGGAGCCTCCGGAGGGCGAGCTTTCCGGGGAGAAGGCGTCCGAGAACGAGGGGGTGGCGTGATGGACGGCATCAGCCTCCTGACCATCACCGTGCTGGCGGTCTTCGTCGGCTTCGAAGTGGTCTCCAAGGTCTCCAGCACGCTGCACACCCCGCTGATGTCGGGCGCAAATGCCATCCACGGCATCATCCTGGTGGGTGCCATCATCGTGGCCGGCCAGGCCGCGCACCCGTGGGTCCTCGCCGTGGCGCTCCTCGCCGTGGTCCTCGCCACCGCCAACCTGGTGGGCGGCTTCGTGGTGACGGACCGCATGCTGGAGATGTTCCGGGGCCGCCGGGGCGCGGCGGAAAAACCGCCGCGGAAATCGTCCAGGGGCGGGCCGGCAGACAGCAAAGCGCCTGACGGCAAAGCGTCAGGCAGCAAGTCGCCTGAGGGAGAGGGGAGCGTCCGGTGACCCTCCTCGATCCCACTCTGACCTCGCTGCTGTACCTCGCCGCCGCCGTTTTCTTCATCCTGGCCCTCAAGGGCCTCAACTCACCCCGCACGGCCCGCCGCGGCAACCTGATCGGGGCCTTCGGCGCGCTCCTGGCCGTGGTGACCGTGTTCTTCTCGGCCAGGCTGGACAACGTCCCGTGGATCCTCGGGGCCATGGCGGTGGGGTCCGGCGTGGCCGCGCCCGTGGCCCGGCGGGTGAGGATGACCCAGATGCCGCAGCTCGTGGCCCTCTTCAACGGCGTGGGCGGCGGCGCCGCGGCGCTCGTGGCGCTGCTCGAGCTGCCGCATGCCGACGACGGCTGGCTGCGTCTCGCCGTCGTCTTCACGCTCCTGGTGGGCGCGGTGTCCTTCGCCGGCTCCGCCATCACCTTCGCCAAGCTGCAGGAGCTGATGACCACCCGGCCCGTGGTGTTCCCCGGGCTGCCCGTGCTCATGGGCGCCGTGCTGCTCGCGGCGGTGGGCTCCGGCGCCGCCGTCGTTCTTGGCGGTTCGCTCGCCCTGGCCCTGGTGCTCCTGGTGCTGGGAATTCTGGCTGGCGTGCTGCTGGTGCTGCCCGTCGGCGGCGCGGACGTGCCGATCGTCATCTCCCTGCTGAACGCGTTCACCGGCCTGGCGGTCGCGGCTTCCGGCCTGGTGCTGGGCAACGTCCTCCTGGTGGTGGCGGGCACGCTGGTGGGAGCCTCGGGCACCATCCTCACCCGCGCCATGGCGGCGGCCATGGGCCGCAGTGTTGCGGGCATCCTGTTCGGGGCGTTCCGGGGAAATTCGACGGCGGGATCCACAGCCGTGAGCGACCGGCCCGTGCGCTCGTCCAGCGCGGAGGACGTGGCGGTGCTCCTGGGCTACGCGCAGCGGGTGATCATCGTGCCCGGCTACGGCCTCGCCGTAGCGCAGGGCCAGCACACCGCGGCCGAACTGGCGCTGGCGCTCGAGGCCCGCGGCATCCGGGTCGACTTCGCCATCCATCCCGTGGCGGGTCGAATGCCGGGGCACATGAACGTGCTGCTGGCCGAGGCCAACGTGCCCTACGAATCGCTCAAGGAGATGAGCGAGATCAACTCTGAATTCCGCACCGCCGACGTCGCCCTCGTGGTGGGCGCCAACGATGTGGTCAACCCGGCGGCCAAGACGTCCGCCGGCTCGCCGATCTTCGGCATGCCCATCCTCGAGGTGGCGGACGCACGGCAGGTCGTGTTCCTCAAGCGCTCCCTCCGGCCCGGATTCGCCGGGATCGAGAACGAACTCATGTACGAGCCGCAGACCACGCTGCTGTTCGGCGACGCGAAGGAGTCCTTGACCAAGGTGCTCGGGGCCGTAAAGGCACTTTGAGGCCGCAACTGCCCGGCCCCGCCGGGCCGGTGCCGGACCCCTACGGGTAGCCGGCGAACCCCGCTACGATGTGAATTCCCCGGTTATCCGCCCCCTCTGCAGTCGAAGGACACCATGCCAGCCAATAACGCCTCCTCGCCGAAACGGGCCGCTGTGGTCATCAACCCTGTCAAGGCCGCGGGTTCCGGCCTCCGCGCGTCGCTGGTCAGGCTGTGTGATACCCAGGGCTGGGCCGAGCCGCTGTGGCTGGAAACGACGGAAGAGGACCCAGGCACCGGCCAGGCGCGCGAGGCGCTTGAGGCGGGGGTCGACGTCGTTATTGCCGCCGGCGGCGACGGAACCGTGCGGTGCGTCGCGGAGGTCCTCGCCGGAACGGACACGCCGCTGGGCCTGGTGCCGCTGGGGACCGGCAACCTGCTGGCCCGCAACATGGGCGTGGAGATCACAGACCCCGTCTCCGCCGCGTACGACGTCCTGAACGGCACGGAACGCACCGTGGACGTGGTCAGGAGCAGGTTTGACGAGTCCGAGGACGAGAACGTCTTCCTGGTCATGGCCGGCGTGGGCTATGACGCCGCGATCATGGCCGACACCGTGGACATCCTCAAGGACCGCATGGGCTGGCTCGCGTACGTGGAGGCAGGAATCCGCAAGCTGCCGGGCAAGCCGGTGAGGGCCACCATCACGGTTGACGGCCGGGACCCGGTGAAGCGCAGGATCCGCAGCGTGATGATCGGCAACTGCGGGCAGATCATGGGCGGCATCGAAATATTTCCCGAGGCGAAGGTGGACGACGGCGTCCTGGACGTCCTCATCCTCGCGCCCCGCGGCCGGCTCGGCTGGCTCGGGGTGGTGAAGGGCATCTTCGGCCGCCGCAAGAACAGGACCGAATCCGCCGAGTACTTCCAGGGCAAGTCGGCCGAGGTGACCCTTCACCACGACCAGGAGTTCCAGCTCGACGGCGACCACGTGGGGTCCGGAAGGCACATGAGCGTCAGGGTGGATCCCGGGGCGCTCAAGCTCCTGATGTAGGGACCGCGGGCCTGGAAAGCCCGACGCAAACGTTCGACGGCGGCGGCCGGCTCCCAGTGGGCGGGCCGCCGCCGTCTGCTTGCCCGGGCTGCGGCCTCGCCTGGGGGTGGCAAGGGCAGCGGACTGGATCAGTCCGCGAGCAGCCTGCCCCACCTCGGTGCGAGCAAGGGGGACCCGGCAAGTTTCAGGCAATGCCACAGGGTCACGGCCACCGAGTCCAGCACCGGAACGCCGGTGCCTCCCTCGATCTCCGCGGCTATGTTGGCGCCGTACAGGTTGGTGCAGAGGTAGATCAGGGCATCCGGTGCGGCCGCCGCCACTTCGAGCGAGCCCGGGCGCATCTCGTCGTCGGTGACCCGGCCGAAGGACTCGTTGTCGCTCAGGCCCAGGCAGGTGTGGGCGACCGTCTTGATGCCGTCTCGCTCGTAGGACGCCATGATGGCCTGGTTGACGTCCTCCGTGTACGGGGTGAACAGCCCGATCCGCTCGGTGCCGAACGCCTTGAACGCCTCCATGTACGCGAGCGTGGACGTGGTGGCCGGGATGCCGGTGGCGTCCCGGATTTCCCGGACGAGTTCGCGGTCGTGGTCCGCCCCGAGCCATGATCCCGAGGTGCCGTTCCAGGCGATGACGTCCACGTCCGCCGTCGCGAGCAGCTGGGCCGCCGCCCGCATGACGGCGGGGTCGAACTGCCTGTCCGACGAGTCGTCCAGGGCGATCCGGGTCACCGGAATCCGGGTGAAATGGATGGTGACATCCTCCCGGTCGCCGAGGATGCGGTAGCTCTGCGGTTCCAGGCAGGTGTTGGACGACGGCACGATCATGCCGATGCGGGTCCTGGGTGTTGCGGATGGCATGGCTGCTCCTACTTTGCTGCGAAGGTTGCGGGAGTGATGGGGGTGGCGCTGGACGGCAGCGGGGCGGCCGCGAGGTGCTCCCGGAATCCGTTCCGGGCCACGAAGCGGCCCGCGGGGCCGGGGTCGTGGAAGCCGTCAGCGTCCAGCACCACCCGCCCGGCGGAGACGACGACGGCGGGCCAGCCGGTCAGCGTCCGGCCGTCGAACGGCGAGAAATCGGTGCCCATGTGCAGTGCACCGCCGTCGACCGTGCGCTGTTCGGCGGGATCGAAAACCACGAGGTCGGCGTCGAAGCCGGCGGCGATGGTCCCCTTGCCGGGAAGGGCGTTGATGCGGGCCGGGCCGGTGCAGAACACCTCCACGAAGTCCTCCACGGAACCGCCCGCGGACGCCATGGCCGTGAACGTGACGGGCATCCGCGTTTCCACGCCCGGCAGGCCGTGCGGCATGGCGCGGATGTCATCCGAGCGCTCCCGTTTCTGCGACAGGTCGTAGCAGGAGTGGTCCGATGAGACGGTGTGGATTGCGCCGTCCGCCAGCCGCTCCTTGAGGGCGGCCACGGTCTCGGGGCTGCGCATGGGCGGGCAGCAGGCGTACCACTCGGGAAATGCCGAGCCGTACACTGTGTCGTCCAGGGTGAGGTAATGCGGGCAGGTCTCGGAGTAGGCCTCCTGGCCGCGGGCCCGGGCCTCAGCGACCAGGTCAACCGCCCCCGGAGTGGACTGGTGGACGAAGTACACGGGTGCCTTGGTGTACTCGGCCATGGCCAGGGTTTCCTTGACCGAGACTTCCTCGGCAAGCTCCGGGCGCGTCCGGTGCAGGTGCTCGATTCCGATCCTGCCGTCGTCGGCGTGCTGCTGCGTGCAGTCGCTGATGATGGGATCGTGTTCGGCGTGGATGTAGGTGAGGCCGTCCAGGCGGACCATCTCGCGCATGACCTTGAGGATGGTGTCCCCGTCCGCCATGGTGGTGCCCCGGTTGGTGGTGTACATCTTGACCGACCGCACGCCCTCCGCGGCCAGCTGCTCCAGCTGCCAGGGCACGGTCTCGTCCCAGCTGACGACGGCGCCGTGCAGGGCGACGTCGCAGCGGGACTCCTGCGCCAGCTCCTTCTTGTGCAGGACGGCCGCAAGCGGTGTCTCCTGGGCGTCCCGCGGGATGCCGAAGTCGATGATGGTGGTGGTGCCGCCCCACAGCGCTGCCGTGGAGGTGGTGCGGTAGTCGTCCAGGGTGCGGAAGCGTCCGGTCACCTGCGCGACGTGGCAGTGGCCGTCCACGCCGCCGGGAATCACCAGCCGGCCCGTTGCGTCCACGGTGCGCGCGGCCGCGGGGACCGGTTCAGCGGCGTCGATGAGCTGTTCGATGCGGCCGTCGCGGATCACGATGTGGGAGTTCTGGCGGCCGAAGCTGTTGACCACCGTGGCGTTGGCAATGACAAGGTCTGGGGTGTTGGACATCGGTGTCCTCCTAAGGGATATAGCCGGTGGGACTGGTGCGAAGTGGCTAGGGGGCGGGGTTAGCGCGACTGGGCCGCGGCGGCCGTCTGCGTGCCCTGGGCGGCCGCGAGGGCGGCGTCGAGGTTTTCCGAGAGGCCCGTGCGGGCCTTGACCGGCGGGGGTGCGAACGCGCCGGCACGGTGCGGCCCGGACTGGAGGCCCACCACGGCCTCCGCCATGCGGATGCCGGCGGAGATGCCGTCCACCACGGGGACCGGAATCTGGCCGCGCAGTTCGCGCGCCAGTCCCGCCAGCGGGGCGCCGGCAAGGATCACGACGTCGGCCCCGTCCTCGGTGACGGCCTGCCGGCTGAGCGCCAGGAGCGTTTCCTTGAAGTCCTGCTGCACGGAGCCGATGGCGTTGAGGCTTTCATTGATGGAGCGGATGGAGGCCAGCCGGCCGCCGAGGCCGAACCGTTCGACGCAGTCGAGGTACCACGGCCGGATCCGGTCCGAGATGGCGATGATGGAGAACCGGTGCCCCTGCAGGGCCGCGGCGCACAATGCCGCCTCGGTGATGCCGATGACGGGAACGTCGGCCAGCTCTTTCAGGGCCGGCATGCCGGGGTCCCCGAAAGCCGCCACCACGACGCCGTCGATCTTTGCGGAGGCCGCGGGGCTGCCGGCGGCTTCCGCGGTGTATTCGGCCATGATCTCGGCGACGGCGCCGGCCGCGATAAGTGATTCGAACCGGGTTTCGATGTATTCCACGCCGTGGCCGGCCGTGCGGACCACCAGTTCCGTGCCCGGGGAGGCTGAGCGCAGGGCCTCCGACTCGATGAGGGCCGTGACGTCGTCGCTGATGTTGGGGTTGATGACGAGCAGTTTCATGATTACTTCCGGTGCAGGGCTGGTTCCGTTTTCCGGAAGTCGTCCGGGAACTGCTCGCGGTACTTGCCGATGTGCGACGCCGACTGGGCGGCGGCGCGGTCGGGATCGCCGCTGGCGATGGCGGCGTACAGCTCGCGGTGTTCCTGGATCAGTTCCGGCAGGTCGCTGACGTGGCGGAACAGCCAGTGCATACGGCCCTGGAGGGGTTCCAGCGCGGATTTGAGAAAGTTGTTGTCGGCGATGGCGGTGATGGCGTCGTGGAATTCGCTGTTGGCACGGTGGGCCTCCATGACGGCGCCCTTGGCGAGGCAGCGGTCCGCCTCGTCGAGCAGGCCTTCCAGGCGGGCCAGGTCATCCGCGGTGGCGCGGGTGGCGGCGAGCCGGCAGGCCAGCACCTCGAGTGACTGCCGGACGTCGAAGAGGTCCTCCACGTCCTTGGGGCTGAGGGTGCTGACCTCGGCGCCGCGTGCGCCGCGGTCGCTGATGAGGCCTTCCATGCGGAGCATTCGCAGCGCTTCCCTGACGGGGAGGCGCGACACGTTGAATTCTGCGGCGAGGTCGCGTTCCACTAGCCGGGTGCCGGGAGCGTAGTGTCCTTCAAATATCCGGGTGCGGAGGGTGTCCCGGACGGCCTCGCGGAGGGGGCGTTCCTTGTCCTGGGTCTCTTCGGCGGTAAGCATGGTGCTCCATTCGGATTCTTCGGTGACATTGCGCTCCCGGCGGGCGGGAGATGGTGCTTGAGGCCTAGCTTAGGGCGGCCGGCCTGGGTGGCTGGCCTGAACGGCTGGCCTAGACGGGAAGCCGCTTGTTGTAGTCCAGGGTCAGGACGGACACGCCCATGATGATGGCGGATCCCACGAAGTACAGCAGCGCCCACGTGTAGGAGCCGGTGGCCCCGACGATCAGGCCGACGGCGATCGGCGTGACGAAGCCGGAGATGTTGCCGCTGAAGTTCATGGCGCCGCCCAGGACGCCGGCGTTGGTCCGGCCGCCGAGGATGGAGGGGATGCTCCAGAACAGGCCCACCCAGCGGAGGAAGAACATGACCACGGAGAGCAGGACAACAGCCGTGGTGGGGTCCGCCACCACGGTGACGCCCACCAGGCCACCGATCACCACGACCGAGGAGATTCCCAGGAGGGTGCGCATGACGCGGTTGGCCGAGGCGCCGGCGGCCCGCCATTTGTCCGCGAGGGTGCCGCCCAGGATTTCCCCGACGAAGCCGGCGCCGAAGATCACGAAGGTGGACCAGCCGATGGTCTTCAGGTCGAAGCCCTTGGCCTGGGCGAGGTAGAGCGGGCCCCAGGTGAGCAGGCCGTAGAACACGCCGTTGAAGCCCAGCCAGCCGAAGCACATGGCCCAGAAGGAACGGAACTTCAGGTAGGGGAGCAGGGCGCGCTTGCCCTTGCTGCCGTCGAGTTCGGCTTCGGCGTCTTCGGCGGCGTGGGAAGCCTCGATGTAGTCGGCCTCGGCGGCGTTGACTGCGCGGTGCTGGCGCGGATTGTCGCGGACGTACCACCAGACTGCGAGTCCCATGAGCACGGTGGCGGCACCGGCGATGACAAACGAACTGCGCCAGCTGCCGGTGGCTGCGATGAGGCCGGCGATGAGGATGCCGCCGAGTCCGGCGCCGAGGGGAGCCCCGGCGTCCAGGATGGTGGCACCGCGGCCGCGCTCCGACTTGTGCATCCAGATGGCGTTCAGCTTGCCGCCGGCCGGCATGACACCGGCTTCGGTGACACCGATCCCGAGCCGGGCGATGAACATGCTCAGGAAGCCGCCGGCCATGCCCGAGGCCGCCGTTGCCACACCCCAGCCGGCGCAGGAGGCTGTCATGACCTTGCGCGGGCCGAACTTGTCGATGAGCAGGCCCACCGGGATCTGCATCAGGGCGTAGGTCCAGAAGAACGCGGAGAGCAGGAGGCCCACGAGCTCCGGGGCCATATTGAATTCCTTTTGGATGATGGGCAGTGCCACGGAGATGGAGCCGCGGTCGATGTAGTTGACGGCAACGAGTACCAGCAGCAGCAGGAAGAGCTTCCAGCGGACGTTGGTGCGCCGTTGCACGCCGTCCTTGCCGGTTTTGCCGCCGGCGGCGGCATCTGTGGTCTGGGCTTCGGTTGTCACGGTTTCAGTATTGGGGAGAGACACAGCTTCTCCTTCACGGGGAAGTTTGCGGACGGGGAAACGATCTTGGGTGGTGCGGAGTGTGCGGCCGCGGGTTGGGCGGCGGGAATCTGTGAGCGATGGCCTGCGGCGGCGTTCCGGAAGCGCCAGGCCGCTCTGTACGGGTCCGTCTAAGCTTGGACTTTTGGGATCCCGTTTTGGGATCCCAAAATCAAAGGTAAGAGTGACGGGCGCCACTGTCAAGGAATTTCCGGAAAGACGCCCTTTGCCGCCGAAACCACCGATTGTGACTGTTGTGCTGCGGACAGACGGCCGCCCGCCCCGTCATCCGGCGGTGCCGGAGGCGGGGCGGGCGGTCCGTGGGAGGCGTCGGGCCGGAATATCGCGAGGAGGCGGGCTTTCGGCGGGTTTCGGCTTTCGGGCGGTTAGCTGCCCGCCGCGGCCGATTCCCTGGTGCCCCCGGGTCCGTCGGGCACGTGCGCGAGGATCTCAGCGAGCTCCGCGAGCCGGTGGGCCCTGGCTGATTCGGCGGGCGTGAACGGTTCGCCGGGGCGGTAGAAGGTGATGGGTCCGTGCCAGGCGGTGGGAATTTTCAGGAGGGTGCCGGCGTCGTTCGTTTCGGCCGTCTGGCGGGCGGTTTCCCCGTCCTCCGTTAGGATCCGGGCGGACAGCAGTTCCGCGACGGCGAGCGGAAGTTCCTGGGGGCTCGCGGCGATCCGTGCCGCCAGGCTCAGCGCCTTCGTCTGCCCGTCGGCCATGGCCAGCGCCGTGGTGGGCCAGACGTGGGCGTGCCTGCCGCCGCCGTCCTTCAATGCCTCAAGGAGCTGGCGTTCGGTCAGCTCGCCGGGTGCGGACAGCACGAATTCGTCCATGACGCCGCCCCGGACCGGATGGACGTGGATGCTGAGGATGTTGGTGTCCAGCAGCGCGAGCGACCGGGTGATTTTCTTCAGGGAACCGGGCTGGTCGCGCAGCACGGTCCGGGCCCGCCACAGGGCGGGGGCCGCACCGAGCCGCCGGCGGTGCCTCAGTGCGGGCGCGTGGAGCCAGCGCCGCAGGATCCGCGCCGCGGACGGTTCAGCCACCCAGATCACCAGGACGGTGGCGGTGAGCGTGAGCACCAGGACCTTGGCCAGATACGGCAGGTGGGTCTGGACCACGAGGGCGTGCACCAGCAGTTCGATAGGGAGCATGACGGCGACGTTCGCCACCGTGAGGCGGGTTTTGGGAGGTTCGGGCATCTGGCCGCAGACCTCGCAGCTTAGTTCAGCCGTGGCAGGGATGGGTGCGTGAGGCTTCATGATGCCAGCCTGCCGGGCAGCTGTTACGGGCGCATTGCCCCCGCGTTCCGATCTCGGGAAGATTTCCGGACCGGCGCCTGAGGCCCGGTCCGCGGCGCTATGGCCAGCCGCTTACCCCCGTACCTACACTGAAAAGACCAGCGTGCGGAGCTCCGTACAACGGCCAGCTCGCACGGAAAAGTCGATTCCGGAGAGCATCATGCCCCTCAGCATAGTTTCAGGAAAAACACGCCGTGCGGCCGCAGGGTTAGCCGCCCTCGCCGCACTCCTGGTCCCGGCCCCCATGGCGTCCGCCGGGCAGGTACAGTCCGGGGACGAATCCTCAGTCATCCTGCTGGACGGAGCCAAGGGCGCCGAAGGCATCGCGGCCGGCGAGGGCAGCACGTTCTACGCGGGCGACCTCGCCACGGGGGACATTTACCGTGGCGACATCCACAAGGACACGGCGAAGAAGTTCATCGATGCACCCGACGGCCGGGTTGCCGTTGGCCTCAAGGCCGATACGCGCAACGACCTGCTGTTCGTTGCCGGCGGACCCACGGGCCAGGCCTACGTCTATGACACGCACACCAAGAAGACGGTCAAGACCTACCAGCTGACGGACAAAGCGGCGTTCATCAACGACGTCGCACTGACCGACGACGGCGCCTGGTTCACCAACTCCCGCCGGGCCGAGCTGTACTTCGTACCGGTGGACGACGACGGCGACCTCGGCGACGTCCGGACGCTCGCGCTCAAGGGCCCCGCGGCCGACCTCTCCGGCGCCTTCAACCTCAACGGCATCGCCTATTCCCGTGACGCACGCAGGCTGGTCGTGGCCCACTCCGCCAACGCGGCCCTGTACACGGTCAGCCCGCGGACCGGGGAAAGCACGAAGATCGACGGCATCACCGTGCCCAACGCCGACGGTGTTGTGGTGAAGGACAGCGTCGTGTGGGTGGTGCAGAACCAGAGCAACCAGGTGAGCCGCATCCGCGTCAACTTCCATGAGTCCACCGGGACGGTGCGGGAGGTCATCACCAGCCCGGACTTCAACGTCCCGACCACGGCCGCCCTCTTCCATGACTCCCTGGCCGTGGTGAACGCGAAATTCGGCGTCGCCAATGCCACCACGTTCGAAGCGGTTGTGGTGGACGCGCACCCGCACCACTAGCCGGAGACACAGGTAACAGCCCTTTCATTCAGAGGGGAGTGCCCGCCAACGTAAGCTGTAAAGCGCACGCCAGCGCCGCCGTCGTCAGTTCCAGACTGCAAACGAAAGGCGCGAATCGACCGTGAAGATGCTGGCCGAGATGTTCACCATTGCCCCGGCAAACAAGGATCATCACGTTGCTGCCCGTTGCGCAATCGGAGTCTTCGTCCCGCTGATCACCCTGGTGCTGCTGGGCCGCCTCGATCTCGCAATCTTCGCTTCCTTCGGCGCGTTCACGGGAATCTACGG
Organism: Burkholderia sp. RS01; assembly: GCF_039748055.1. NCBI lineage: Bacteria > Pseudomonadati > Pseudomonadota > Betaproteobacteria > Burkholderiales > Burkholderiaceae > Burkholderia > Burkholderia sp. RS01. The sequence goes on along the minus strand of NZ_JBDLAK010000006.1, from coordinate 71,006 downwards.
CCGCGGCGAGATGCACCGGAAGCGGCTTTTCATCCAGGTCCGGGCCGGTTCGCTCATGCTCGTGGTGATCCTGCTGGCTAGCCTTGTGGCCCGTGCGGTCCAGGCCGGTGGGCTCTCCGGCGCGGCCAGCACGTGGCTCCTGGTGCTGGCCACCACGATCGTCGCCGGTGCCTGCTCGCTGGTCATTGCGCGCTGGCGCCAGCGGCCGGCCGGCTCGCTGTTCCACATCTTCGCCTTTGCCGCGATTGCGTCGATCCCCCACCAGCCGCCGCTGTGGCAGTGCATGCTGGCGGCCGTCGTGACCACCGTCTTCTGCCTCCTGGTGGGGCTGTCCTCGCGTGTGCTCCGGAGCCGCCGGACGCCGTGGGAGATGCCGGAGCCTGCCAGGCTCACCGCGAAGGAGAAACAGGCTGCCCGGCTCGAAGCCGTGGGCTACCTCGCTGCGGCGGGCCTTGCCGGGACGCTGGCAACCCTTGCCGGCCAGTGGCTCGGCTTCGGGCACAACTACTGGGCGATGGTGGCCGCGGTGGTGCCGCTCGTGGGCCGCACCACCCGGCACCGGATCAGCCGCGGCGTCCAGAGAATCATCGGCACGGTGCTGGGCCTGGTACTGCTGGCGGGGATCATCGCGCTCAACCCGGCGCCGTGGCAGATGGTGCTGGTGGTGGCCATCTGCCAGTTGGGGGCCGAGCTCTTCATCGCCCGCAACTACGTCGTTGCCCAGGTCTTCGTGACGCCGCTGGCACTCGTTTCCACGCTGCTGGTCGCACCCGCCGCCCCAGGCATCCTGCTGCGGGACCGGATCGTGGAAACCGTGATCGGCGCGGCGGTGGGCATTGCGGTGGTGCTCGCGCCGTCAGCCTGGGCGCGGCTCCGGCGGCTGCAGCCCTAGCGGACCCCGGCGGGGCCGGGCCCGGCCCGGTCATCCCGCGGTGCTCACTCCGCCACCAGGAGGGCCTGCGGCGCGGCCTGCTTCATCCTCGTCTTGAGCCATCTGATCTGCAGTTCCGAGTCCCCCTCGCACTGTTTCACCACGGCCTGCAGTTCCTTGTCCCTGTCCCCCTGGGCAGCCTGGCCCACCATCATCCAGGTGACGTCGATGTGGTGAACCAGCACGTAGAGGTCCTGCAGGTCCAGCATCAGGGCCAACGGTCCCGAGCGGACCCCCGTCACACCGTTGGCCGTGAGGCGGTGCTCCTCTTCACCCTCCACCTCCTCGCCGTAGCGGTCGATGACCGGCTGCAGGGCCTCCCGGTGGGCGTCGCACTGCTGGGCAAGCGTCTGCAGGATGAAATGGACGTCGGGCTCGTCCCCATGGCCGTCCGCGACCACCCGGAACGACGCGGCGAGTGTCGCCTCCGCCTCGTCCAGCAGGCCAATGTAAACCGGCAATTTCATGGCTGTCCTCCTGTGGCGGGGCGTGATGCCGCGGTGTCCGGCGCCTTCGACGGTCCGTCGCCGGCCCGCAGCCTTTCCACCCGGACGGCCGCATTCTTGAAAACCGGCTGCTTGGACACCGGATCCCATTCGGTGATCGTGAGTTCGTTCGCTGCCCGGGTGGGCCCGGCGGGCGAAGCAGCCGCACCAGGGGAGGCTGAATCGCCGCCCGGTGCGCCGACGTCGGGAGCGTCCCAGTACCCGTAATGGAACGGCGCGAAAACGGTGCCGGGGCGGATGTCGCCGACGCGGACCGGCACTTCGAGCCGGCCGCGGCGCGAGGTCACCCGGACGATGTCCCCCTCCCGGCAGCCCGCGCGCGCCGCGTCCTCGACGGACATTTCAACCCACGGCTCGGGCGCGGCGTCATTCAGCCGGCGGCTGCGCCCGGTCTTGGTGCGAGTGTGGAAGTGGTAGACCGTCCGGCCGGTGGTGTACCGCAGCGGGTAGTCGGCATCGGGCTCCTCGTGCGGGGGACTGTAGTCGAGGGCCTTGAGCCAGGCCCTTCCCGGCTGGACGGTTGCCTTGTAGACGGTCTCGCCGGTCGTGGCGCCGGTGAGAAGATCGTGCCCGTAGGACTCGCAGTACTGCGGGGCGGTGGGAAATTCGCCGTCGGTGTACAGGCGCTCGGTCCCGTCAGGGCGCTCATCGGTGCATGGCCACTGGATGCCGCTGCCGCCGCGCAGCTTTGCGTAGCTCAGGCCGGTGTAGTCGCACGGCCTGCCTCGCGAGCACTCCTTCCAGGCCTCAAAGCCGTCCTCCGGGCCCTTCCAGTCCAGCAGCGGGCGGCCGTCCTTGTCCCTGAAGTCCATCCGGCGCGCGTAGTCGAGGAAGACGTCAAGATCGCTCCTCGCCTCGCCGGGGGGATCCACGGCCTTCTCGGACAGATGGACGGTGCGGTCCACGTTCGTGAAGGTCCCGGTCTTTTCGCCCCAGGCCGCGCAGGGAAGCACGACGTCGGCGTACTGCGCAGTTTCGGACAGGTAGATGTCCTGCACCACCAGGAACAGGCTGTCCTGGCGCAGGATGTCCCTGATCCGGCTCAACTGGGGCATCGACACCGCCGGATTCGTGGCCGAGATCCAGAGCAGCCCGATCGAGCCCTGCTCGGCGTAGCGGAAGATCTGCAGCGCGTGGGTGGGCGGAGCCCAGTGCGGGATGATGGCGGGATCCACGTTCCAGATGCGGGCCAGATCCTGGACGTGCTCGGGGTTCTCCCAATTGCGGAAGGCCGGCAGATCGCCGTCGGCCCCGCATTCCCGGTTGTTCTGGGCCGTCGGCTGGCCGTTCATCTGCAGGATTCCGCGGCCGGGCGAGCCCAGCATCCCGCGGAGCAGGTGCAGGTTGTTCACCTGGCACGCGGACGCCGTGGCGTGGGCCGACTGATAGAAGCCCTGCAGGACGGTGGAGAGGATCCTGTCTTCGGTGCCGAAGATCTCGGCGGCGCGGCGGACGTCCGCGGCCTTCACGCCGCAGGTTTCCGCCACCTTCTCCGGGGTCCACGGATCCACCACGCTGCGGAGCTGCTCCACGTTGGCGGTGTGCCCTGCGATGTAGTCCTCATCGATCCAGCCGTGTGTGAACAGCTCGCGAACCAGCCCGTTCATGAGGGCCAGGTTGGTGCCCGGATGGACGGGCAGGTGCACCTCGGCCCGGCGGGCCACCTCCGTGTCGCGCGGATCGACGCAGACGAGCCGCGGAGGGTTGGGGCCGTCCAGGCGGTCCAGCACGCGGGACCAGAGAACCGTCTGTGTCTCGGCCATGTTGTGGCCGTACAGGAAGATGGCGCTGCACTCGTCGACGTCGGTGTAGCTGCCAGGCTGGCCGTCGGCGCCGAAGGATTCCTTCAGGGCTGCCGCCGCCGTGGCCGTGCACAGCCGCGTGTTGCCGTCCATGTGCGGCGTGCCGATCCCGGCCTTGCCCAGGATTCCCAGGGCGTAGTACTCCTCCAGAAACAGCTGGCCGCTGGTGTAGAAGCCGTGGCTGAGCGGTCCCTTGGCGGCGAGCAGGTCCCTGCTCCGGTCCACGATGCGGGCCATTGCCGTGTCCCAATCCGTTTCCACGAGCTGGCCGTCCACCCGTATCAGCGGCCGGGTCAGGCGGTCCTTGTGCGTCTCGCCCTGCCAGCTGCCGTACAGCCCCTTCGGCCCCAGCCTGCCGCGGTTCACCCGGTCTTCTTTCCGGCCGCGGATGCCTACCATGCGGCCGTCCTTGACCGCGATGTCGCAGCCGCAGCCATTGCTGCACAGGACGCAGGCCGACTGCACCCACCGGTCCACGTCGTCCGCGGCCAGCCCCTCGGCAAGGGCCTGGTCCACGCGCTCCGGCCACGCCTGGCCGGCTCCGTACGGTGTTCGTTCGCCCCAGATGTCAGCAATGCGGTCCGTCATCGGATCACCCTCCAAAAGGTAAGTGCGCTTAGTGTTCACAGCGTACTCGCCGTCCTTGGCGGATTGGCGGCCCGGGAGCGGATCGGTTCCGGCCGGCCGTGCCGCCCGAGGCCCGCCTGACCGGCCGGCGCGGCCTAGGAACGCCCGACGTCGGATGCCTGGCCGGGTGCCGGCGCGATCGCGTGGGGGACGGTCACCAAAGCCAGCACGGCCAGAACGGCTGCGGCGGCGAAAACGTAGAAGCCCCACGGGTAGGCGATGCCGGCCGCCACGAGCGTGCCGGTAACGGCCGGACCCATGATGGCGCCCAGACGCCCCACTCCGGCCGCGAAGCCGAGTGCTGTACCGCGGAGCCGGGCCGGGAAGAGCTGGCTGACCCAGGCGTAGACGAGCACCTGCGAGCTGAAGACGAAGACGCCGGTCACGAATACGGCGGCATTGAGCAGGAATTCGCTCTGGATCTTGACGCTGAGGACCGCCAGGAAGAGCGCGGACAGGCCGAACCAGAGGAGCACGATTTTCTTGGTGCCGTGCCGGTCAGCCAGGATGCCGGCCACGATCAGACCCACCACGGCGCCCACGTTGAGCACCAGCAGCAGCACCAGGCCCGTGCTGACGGTGTACCCGGCGGAGGACATGAGCTGCGGCAGCCAGGTGTTCAGGCCGTAGACCAGCAGGAGCCCCATGAATGATGCCACCGCAATTCCCAGGGCGACGAGCGGATACGGCTTGCGTGTGAGGTCGCGGAAGCCGGCGCGCCCGCCGGACTGGTCGGTGGCCAGCAGCGACGCCGGCGCGGCCTCGGGCTCCGCTGCCGGGACCGCGAAGGGGCGGTGTGCCCGGGCCGCCCCGGCGCGGCGGATCTCTGCTGGTTCGACTTCGGCGCGGCTGACGTCGGCGCCGTCGGTGTCGGCACCGTGCTCGGCATGGACAGGCGGGAGGGTCTCCGGCAGCCGGAACCACAGGAGCGGCACCAGCACCAGGCCGGCGATTCCTCCCACCACGAACATGATGCGCCAGTCCGGCACCACCAGGATGGCGAGGAAGGCGGTGGCGACGGCGCCCACGTGATAGCCGGTCATGGTCCGGGTGGTGGACCTTCCCGCCGTGCCCGTAGGGGCGTAATCGTTCATGTAGGCAAGGGCTGCGGGCAGGCAGGCGCCGAGTCCCACACCCGCGAGGAGCCGGAAGATGCCGAACATGGCAACGTTAGGCGCAAACACCACGGCGATGGTGAACAGGGAGAACCAGGCCACGCAGGCAACAAGCAGCCGGCGGCGTCCGAAGCGGTCCGAGAGCGGTGCGATGAAGAGCGCCCCGATGCCCACGCCCACCAGGGAGATGGTGGCGGCATACGTCGCGCCCACAGCGTCGAAGCCGAGCTCCTGGGTCTTGATCAGGGTGGGAATGACGGTGCCCAGCACCACCAAATCGAATCCGTCCAGCACCATAGCCAGCCAGCAAAGCCATACGGGCCACTGAGAACGGCGGGCTACTGAAAGCGTTGACATGGGAACCTCATTGTTCGGGATTGAGAACTGTTTATGATTGGAGGCCGCTGCGGCCGGACGGCCGGAGTCGCTCCGGAAGCGGAACCAGCCAGCAGCCGGTAGCCAAGCGGACCGCCGGGACTGTGCGACATGAGAGTTGTATCACTCGCGGGTGTAATCTGGGACAGCCAAAACCATTGAACGGAAGCAGGACTTCGTGGCCAATTCAGCGTCCGGCGACTCCGTGGTGGACAGGGTGGTGCGCCTTATTGCGGCCTTTCCGGAGGGCGTCACTGTCCTGCAGCTTTCGGAGCTGGCAGACCGGGCAGGCCTCCCCCTGACCACAGCCCACCGGCTGGTCCGGCAGCTGGCTCACCACGGCCTCCTCGAAGCCGGAGCCGGAGGTTCCGTGCGGCTGGGGCTGCGTCTGTGGGAGCTCGTCAACCGCAATTCGCCGACCCTCGCGCTGCGCCAGGCGGCGATGCCGTTCATGGAGGACATCCAGCACGTGCTCAACCAGAATGTGAACCTGGCGGTGCTGGACGGCTGGGAGGCGCTCTTCGTGGAGCGGCTCTCCCGCCGCGGCTCGGTGGCCAACCGGGCGCAGATCGCCGGCCGCATGGCCGTGCACGTGTCGTCGGCCGGGCTGGCCCTGATGTCCCACCAGCCGCGGTCCGTCCAGGCCAAATACCTGAACCAGTTTGCCGATCCCGCCGGAAAGGTGACCCCGGAGGACCTGCGCGCCCTGCTGGGAGAGGCGGCCCGCCAGGGCTACGCGCAGCTGGCAGGCGTGATCGATCAGGATACCTGGGGGATTGCCGTACCCGTGCTGGACGGCCAGAAACAGGCGGTTGCTGCCCTCGGCGTCGTCGTTCCCCTGCGGGAAATGCGCATGCAGGCGCTGGTGCCGGCATTGCAGACCGCGGCCCGGGGCATCGGACGAAGGCTCAGGGAGTCGGCCGACGATCCGGATTTCCGATGAATGGAATCTTTGTAACGCCGGACACATGCCCCGGCGCACACTGTTAGCCAGAACAACCTTCCGGCCCCGGCCACCAAGCCGAGGGGCCCCGCGACGAAGCGAGGAACATCATGGCAGCACGCAAGATCATCACCACCCAGGTCGCCATCGTGGGCGCCGGCCCGGCGGGACTCATGCTGTCCCACCTGCTGGCTCAGGCCGGCGTCGAGTCCACGGTGATCGAAATCCGAAGCCGCCAGGAGATCTCCGAAACCGTCCGGGCGGGCATCCTGGAACACGGAACCGTCAACATGCTGGTGGACAGCGGCGTCTCCGACCGTGTGTTGCGCGAAGGCGACCGGCACGACGGCATCGAACTGCGCTTCAACGGCGAAAGCCACCGCATCGACTTCAAGGACCTCGTGGGTGAGTCGGTTTGGCTGTATCCGCAGACTGACGTCTTCATGGACCTTGCCGCACGCCGGGAAGCCGACGGCGGCGACGTCCGCTACAGCGTCACGGACACCACCGTCCACGACATCGAGGGCAAGCCCAAAGTCTGGTTCACGGACGCCGACGGCACGGAGTACGAACTGCAAGCCGACTTCGTCGCCGGCGCCGACGGCTCCCGCAGCCACTGCCGCTTCCAGATCCCCGAAGCGCACCGCAAGTGGTACTTCCACGAGTACCCCTTCGCCTGGTTCGGCATCCTGGCCGAGGCGCCCCGCAGCTCGGACGAGCTCATCTACGCCAACTCGGCAAACGGCTTCGCCCTGATCAGTCAGCGCACCGAAACCGTGCAGCGGATGTACTTCCAGTGCGACCCGAACGAGGACGTGAACAACTGGAGCGAGGAGCGGATCTGGGACGCGTTCCGCAGCCGGGTCAATGGCAACGGTTTCGAGCTGAAGGAGGGGCCGGTCATCGACAAGATGGTGCTGAAATTCCGCAGCTTCGTGCACACGCCCATGCGCCACGGCAAACTGTTCCTGGCCGGGGACGCCGCCCACACCGTCCCGCCTACCGGCGCCAAAGGCCTGAACCTCGCCATCCACGACGTCAAGGTGCTGTTCGAGGGCCTGGACAGCTTCTACAAGACCGGTTCGTCGGCGCTCCTCGATTCGTACAGCGACCGCGCGCTCGAGCGGGTGTGGAAGGCGCAGCAGTTCTCCTACTGGATGACCTCCATGCTGCATACCCCGGCGGACGCCGATGATTTCTCCCGGGCACGCCAGCTCGGCGAGCTCAACTCGGTGGTCTCCTCCCGGCACGGGAAGGCCTACCTGGCCGAGGCCTACACGGGCTGGCCCGCGGCCTAGGCTGTCAGCGCCCCCGCCCGCCCCGCAGGACCGGCCCCGCCCCGCACGACCGGCCCCGCCCCGCACGACCGGCCCCGCCCCGCACGACCGGCCCCGCCCCGCACGACCGGCCTTGGTCCGGGCCGGTTAAGCGGGGGGAGGACCGGTCCTGGGGAAACCGAATGAAACCGCACGAAGCCGCCCAAGCCGCCCAAGCGGCCGGCCGCCGTCGGGCTTAACATCGGTCCATGAACGCCATCACCATCGTCGGCGGCGGCATCGCCGGCCTGGCGCTCGTCGCCAGCCTTGACCCGATGCGCTTCGACGTCACGCTCCACGAACAGCGACCGGGCGTGCCGCCGGTGGAGACCTCACTGGCCATGTGGCCTGAAGCGCAGGCTGCCCTGGCGGTACTCGGCGTCCTGCCGGAGATCCGCTCGGCCGGCACCGGGCTCGGCGGCATGGCCCTGCGGGACAGCGCCGGACATTCGTGGGCTGCGCCGGCGGTGCGCGGCGTGCTCGGGGTGTCCCGGGCCGATCTGCTCAGGATCCTCGAGGCGGCCGTGCCCCGCGCCGTGCGCCGGGCGGCGGGCCGGGTGGACGACGTTCCGGCGTCGGGCCCGCTGGCGGCAGGGCTGCTGGTGGGCGCCGACGGTGTCCACAGCGTGGTCCGCAGCGCGTTCTGGGGCAGGCGGGCCGCGGCGAAGCTGACGCCGTACCTCGCTTTGAGGGGTGTCCTCGCCGAGCCCGTCGCCCCGGAGACTGGCGGCGAATACTGGGGCCGCGGGCAGCTGTTCGGCATCACGCCGGCGTCGGGCGGGGGGACCTACTGGTACGCGTCGTTCCGTTCGGGTCTGGGGCCCGCCGGAGTTGACGCCGCCGAGGCGCTGCGGCGGACCCGGGAGCGATTCGCCGGAAGCGCCCCCGCCGTCAGACGGGTTTTGGAAGCAGCCACGCCGGAAACAACCCTCGCCCAGCGGATCTGGACCGTTCCCACCCTCGCCAGCTTTGTCCGGCCCGGCGCTGTGCTGATCGGCGACGCCGCGCACGGCATGACTCCCAACCTTGGACGCGGGGCCTGCGAGGCACTCGTGGACGCCGCGGCGCTGGCCGAACTGCTGAACGCGCAGCCGGTGGCCGAGGCACTCAGGTCCTACAACCGGCAGAGGATTCTCCGGACGCAGCTGCTACGGGTTGCTTCTTCGGCCATGGCTGGCCTGGCGCTCGCCGAACGCGCCCAGCCGCTCCGCGACCGCCTCCTCACGCTCGCCGCCCGCTAGAGTCCGGCAGCCGCCGTCGAACGCACGAGCGGCCCTCCGCCGCTCAACCGGCCTTGGCCGGAGCCGGTCAAGCGGGGCGGGCCGGTCAGGCGGGGCGGGGCCGGTCAGGCGGGGCGGGAGACGGACGACGGCGGCCCGTCAGTCCTGCTCGAGCGTCTCGGTGAGGTGGTGCGTGGGGATGCGGTCGCGGTCGTAGGTGATCTCCGTGTAGCCGTGAGGTTCCGGCTTGCCGTGGGGGCTGAGGTTCACGAAGACGATCTCCTCGATGGTGAGGATGCTCTGGCGGGTGATCATGTTGCGCACCTCGGCCCGCATGGTCAGCGACGTGCGGCCAAAGCGGGTGGCGGTTAGGCCCATCTCGATCAGGTCGCCCTGGACGGCGGAGCTGACGAAGTTGATTTCGGAAATGTACTTGGTGACGGCGCGGCCGTTGCCGAGTTGGAGGATGGCGTAGATCGCGGCTTCCTCGTCGATCCACTTCAGCAGGCTTCCGCCGAACAGCGTGCCGTTGGCGTTGAGATCCTCAGGGCGGACCCACTTGCGGGTGCGGAAGGTGATGTCTGCAGTTTCCATACCGCGAGATTAGCCGACGGCGGCGGCCCGGCTCTGAGTGTGACGGCGCTGCGCCATTCCCGCACCCACCGGCCCTGCCCCGCACCACCGGCCCTGACTCAGGCCATGGCCGTGTGCGCCGCGCTATGGGAATCGATGCTCTTGGCGTAGCAGTACGAGTGCTCAACGCCGATGTACGGGCCGAAGTTGGGCACCTGCTCGAAGCCGGAGTTCTGGTAGAAGTTGCGGCCGTCAGGCTGGGCGGAACCGGCCTCGGCCGTGACGCGGGTGATGCCCTGCGCGAACGCCTCCGCCTCGAGGGCCGCCAGGATCGAGCTGGCCACGCCCGAGCCGCGGGTGTAGGGCAGAACGTACAGGCGTTTGATCTCGGCAGTCTGCGAATCGAGCAGCCGCAGCCCGCCGCAGCCCACCGGCTGCCCGGACCCCTTGTCGTACGCCACCAGGAACACTGCGGTGTCCACTTCTGACGGCTTTGGACCGGGCTCGTGGTCGGCCCGGCCGAATCGGGCATCGAGTTCCGCCTGCTGCGCCGCCCGCAGATCCGCACCCACGGGGTTGGACCAGCTGACTTTCCTGATGTTGAGCCTGGGGTTGGTCTGCATCGCTGCCTCGATTCGCCGAAGGGTTATGCAGGTCAAGCCTAGAATCGCGCCGTTACCGCGGTGTTTCCTGCGGGTAAGGGACTGGAGAACAGTGCACGTTACACGGCGTGCGCCCCGGACCTACCGCCGCACGAGGGTCCGCAGCAGCTTCAGGGCCACGGAGATCGAGTGGATGTCAGTCTGCCCGGGCCTGGTGGCCTCCGCGAACGTGTCCTTGATCCGCGCCAGCTGCTCCTGGTGCCCGCGCTCCCAGGCAACGATCCGCTCGATGGAATCAGCACTTTCGGAGTCAGCGCCTTTCGTCATCTCCATCACCGAAATCGTCATGTCGGCAACGGCTGAATAGACGTCGTCCCGCAGTGCTGCCCGGGCGAGTGCCTCCCACCGGTTCTCCCGGGGAAGAGCCGTGATGCGCAGCAGCAACTTGAGTGCGCCGATCCGCGCAAACACTGTCCAGTACAGGTCCATGATCCGTTCGATGGGTTCATCGATGTGTTCCGATATCAGGGAAATGTCCAGCAGCCCGAAGCTTTCGAGGAGGGCGCCGGCGCGGCGTACCAGGTCAGGGGGCAGCCCGATGCCGTCCCAATGTGCCTGCCGTTCCTCGACGAGGTCGATGCTGTCACCGCGCAGGAAGTCCCGGGTCCTGTTCCGCAGCAGCTCCAGCGTGGGCATAATCCGGGCGAGGGCCTCGGCAACGGGCTGGTCGCGATGGTCGTGGGTGACGTACCAGCGGATTGACCGGTCGAGGATCCGGCGCATGTGCAGGGTCAGCTCTGCGGCGTGTTCGCTGGGTAACACCGGGGGCAGCTCGGCCACCCGGTCCACGAACCACTGCAGGTCGTAGGCTTCACGGGTTGCAACGAATGCCCGGGCAACAGCCGCGGCGGTGGCGGTGGTTTCCTCGATGGTCCGGAAGGCGAAGGTGATTCCGCCGAGGTTGATCATGTCGTTGGCCAGGACGGTGCATATGATCTGCCGGCGCAGCGGGTGGGCATTGAGTTCCGGGCCGAAGCGGTCCGCGAGCTGATGCGGGAAGTAGCTGCGGAGCACCCGTTCGAACCAGGGGTCCTCGGTGACGTTGCTTTCGTTCAGTTCCTTGGCTAGTTCGATCTTCGCGTAGGCCGCCAGCACCGACAGTTCGGGTGTGGTGAGGCCTTTGCCGGTCAGTAGCCGCGCATGGAGCTGTTCTGTGCCGGGCAGTCCTTCCAGGCGCCGGTCGAGGTCGGAAGCGTTCTCCAGCCAGTCCATGGTTCGCTCGAAACCGGGGCTCCAATTCAGGACCAGGGCCCGGTCGTTGAGCAGCAGGGTGTTCTGGTCGTGGTTGTTTTTCAGCACAAGCCGTGCCACTTCGTCCGTGAGCGAGTGCAGGAACGCGGTTCGTTCGGACGCTCCCATCCTGCCTGTGGCGATCATGCGGTCGATGAAGATCTTGATGTTAACCTCATGGTCCGAGCAGTCCACGCCGGCCGAATTGTCGATCGCATCGGTGTTGAGCAGGACGCCGCCCAAGGCGGCTTCAATCCGGCCGAGCTGGGTGACGCCGAGATTGCCGCCCTCGGCAATGATCTTGGCCCGGACCTCGTTGCCGTTAATCCTGATGGGGTCGTTTGCCTTGTCGCCCACATCGCCGTGCGTTTCGGAGGACGCCTTGATGTAGGTTCCGATGCCGCCGTTGTAGATAAGGTCCACGGGCGCGCGCAGGATGGCCTGCAGCAGCTCGGGCGGAGTCATCATCGACGTCGTGCCCTGGAGCCCGAGCGCCGAAATTACCGGGGCGGTGATGGGGATGGACTTTGCGTGGCGTGAATACACGCCGCCGCCCGGGCTGATCAGCGAGGCGTCGTAGTCCGCCCAGGACGATCGTGGAAGCATGAACAGGCGGCGGCGTTCCGCCAGCGAGGCGGCCGCGTCCGGAGTCGGGTCCAGGAAGATGTGCCGGTGGTCGAAGGCTGCCACGAGCCGGATGTGGTCTGACAGGAGCATTCCGTTGCCGAACACGTCGCCGCTCATGTCGCCGATGCCGGCAACCGTGAAATCTTCCTGCTGCGAGTCGATGCCGAGTTCGCTGAAGTGGTGCTTGACGGACTCCCAGGCGCCGCGGGCCGTGATGCCCATCTGCTTATGGTCGTAGCCTGCGGAACCGCCTGAGGCGAAGGCATCGCCGAGCCAGAAGCCGTACTCGAATGCCACGGCGTTGGCCGTATCGGAGAACGCGGCGGTTCCTTTGTCAGCGGCCACCACGAGGTAGTAATCGTCGTCGTCGTGCTTCACCACATTCTCCGGTGAAATGACCCGCCCGGGGGTCCCGCGTGATGGCACCGTTCCGACGTCGGACGTGTCCAGGTTATCCGTGATGTCCAGCAGCCCGCGGGCAAAGTCCTTGTAGCTTTCCTCCCCTTCAGTGAGCCATGCGGTACGGTCAGAGACTGGACTGGGCAGCCTTTTGGGATAGAAACCGCCCTTGGCGCCGGTGGGGACAATCACCGAGTTTTTGACCGTCTGGGCTTTGACGAGGCCAAGGATCTCGGTGCGGAAATCCTCACGCCTGTCCGACCATCTCAGCCCGCCCCGCGCCACGGGTCCGAACCGCAGGTGCACGCCTTCCACGCGGGGTGAATAGACCCAGATCTCAAATTTTGGCCGGGGGTAGGGTGCTCCGGGAATGTCGGACGGCCGGAGCTTGAAGCTCAGGTAGGGCCGGTAGCGGAAGAAGTTGGTGCGGGTTGTCGCCTCTATCAGGTTCAGGAAGGTCCGCAACAATCGGTCCGCATCCAAGGACGGGACGGCGTCGATCGCGTCGGCCACTGCGGAGCGGGCGGCAGCCGTATCCTGGAGCCGCCGGGAGTGACCGAGTTCGGGATCGAACCGGGCATGGAACAGGCTGATTAGTGCGTGGGTGGCGGGCACGTTGGCCAGCAGGGTGTCGGCGATGAAGCCGTAGGTGTAGATGGTTCCCAGTTGCCTCAAGTACTTGGCGTAGCTGCGCAGGATGACCACCTTCCGCCACGTGAGCTCCTCCTGGAGCACCAGGGCGTCGAAGCGGTCAGACTCTTCGTCCCCCCGGACGGCGGCGCTGAAGGCTTCCCCCAGCAGCGCACTGGTCCCGGCCGGGTCAACCCCGGCGGGATACCTGACGCCGAGGTCGTACAGGAACAACTGCCGGCCGTTCCCGCGGATCACGTCGAAGGGCCGTTGGTTCAGCACCTCCAGGCCGAGGTTGTGGAAGAACGGCAGGATCTGCGTCAGGCTCTGGGCGCTTGTGAGGTAGAGCCGGATCCGGGCGTCTTCGGCCAAAGTCGGGGACGTGTCGGTCCGGAAGTAAACAGCCAGCTGCGGATCGTTCAGCGGCCGTCCGCCCGTGCCGTCCAGGTCGAACTGCTCAAACCGCCTGATGTCTTCCACCGCGTCCTCGACTTCGAAGTCGGCCCGGTAGCTGGCGGGGAACGCGGCGGACCACAGCGCCGACAGCCGGCTGGCCTCGGCGGGGGGCAGCCTGTCACGAAGCGCTTCGTCCAGGCCTTCGGCCCAGGTACGCGTTGCGCTGACGATGCTCCGCTCGAGCGAAGCGGGATCGACGTCGGGCATCCCGCCGGCGGGCAGCAGGATCCGGAAGAAAACGCGGGCCATGGGGGATTCACTCAGCCGGACTTCGAATTCGAGCGAGGAGGACCTGAAGGCCTGCTTGAGCTCCTGTTCGATGCGGAGCCGGACGACGGTGCTGTACCTGTGCCGGGGCAGGAACACCAAGGCGGACACGAAGCGGCCGTAGCTGTCAGAGCGCAGGAACACGCGCGTCTGGTGGTGGGCCTGCAGGAGCAGGATCTCACGGGAGAGCCGGGCCAGTTCGTCCAGGCTCAGGTGGAACAGCTCGTCCAAGGGGAAGGACTCGAGGACGGCCAGCAGCTGCCTGCCGGGATGGGAGACCTCGGTGAAGCCGAAGCGTTCCTGAACTGCACGCACCTTGTCCCGGATGACAGGGATGCGCCGCACGGACCGGCCGGTGGCCCCCGGGGCGAACAGTCCCACGAAGCGAATCTCACCCGTGGGCTGCCCTTCGCTGTCGAAGGTCCGAACGAGGATTTCATCCAGGTACGCCGGGCGGGGGACGGACGATCTCACGTCCGACGTGGCGAGCGTGAGAACCTGCGAATGCGGAAGCCCGGTGACCGGCTGGCTGGCTTCGGGCCGGTCGTCCCTGAGCAGTCCAAGCCCCGTGCCGGGCCGCAGCTTTACGCTGTCCGGACCGCCCGCCGTCGGGTATTCATATTCGGTGTAGCCCAAAAGCATGAAGTTTCCGCGGTCCAGCCAGCCCAGGAGCTCACCGAGCTGCTCCGGAGTCGGAGCCGAACCGGCAGGCAACCGGTCCAGCGAGCCGATCGCATGCCCGAGCCGGGCGTGGATGGCGGGAGCGTCATCGGCGACCACCTGAACGTCAGCCAGGACCCGCCGCACATTATCCATGAGTTCCTTGATGGCGCGTGTCCCCGGCAGCCGGCCGATCTCTGCCGCCACCCAGGTTTCGGACAGCCACCCCGGTGGGTCCTCGGCGGACGCAGTGTTGCCTGCCGTACCCGCCATTCCCGCCGTAGGTCCGGACTGCGACGACGCACGCCGGGCCTCCAGCAACACGTGAGTCCCCGGATCCCGCCGCACCAGGAAAGTGGGATGGACCAGCAACCGGATGGACTCGTTTTCGCGGGTCAGCTCGGCCGTGAGGGAATGGAGCAGGTGCGGCATGGCGTCTGCAACCACCAGCAGGACGCTGGCATCGCTTTCGTTCAAGACGTCGACGCCCGCTGTGCCTGCCGGACGGGTGTTCGCCAGTCCCGCATGGAACATGGCCCTCTGCTCCAGGTCCTCGGGACTGTAGCTCTGAAGGTCCTCGGGCGCTACGTGCTCGTAGTAGTCCGCCAGGAACGTGTCTCCGGGCTTGAAGGATCCGGCGGCAGCGGCTTGACCCCGCGGCACGGTTTCGCGTGACATGCCTGTACGCCTCCAGTGCGGGGGATGCCACCGCGGGTCGCGGTTGCCGGTCCGGTCCCCACGCCTGCTTTCATCATGGCCGCCCTCTCGGGGGACGTCCAGTGCCGTGCAGCTAGCCGGCGGACCGGCCCATCGGATCCTCCGCCGTGGGGTCGGCCAGGGCCAGGCCGCCCACCGGGCTGGCGTCCCAGTGGATCAGCTGCCAGCCGGCGTCGGGATCGCCCTCCAGCGCCACGATGCCGGTGTTGGCCAAAATGTGCTTGGCGGCAAACTCCATGTCGATGTTCCCTGCCCGGCGGGCTGCCCAGACGCGGATGGCGGCGCCGTGGCTGACGACGGCGACTGCGCCCGCGTCCGGGGACCCGGCTGCCACCTTGGCGATGGCGGCGTCGTAGCGCTCAAAGAACTCGTTTCCGTCGGGGCCGGCGGGCATCCGCCGGT
Organism: Burkholderia sp. RS01; assembly: GCF_039748055.1. Taxonomy (NCBI): domain Bacteria; kingdom Pseudomonadati; phylum Pseudomonadota; class Betaproteobacteria; order Burkholderiales; family Burkholderiaceae; genus Burkholderia; species Burkholderia sp. RS01. Next base: position 55,548 of record NZ_JBDLAK010000006.1, on the reverse strand, counting down.
CGAGGTCCCCGTCGGCCCAGGCAAAGACTGTCGTCATGTACCGGCGGTGCGACTCGTGGTCGGTGAGCTTTTCGAGGGCACCTGCCTCGATTTCGTGGATCCCGTCCAGCACCGTGACGTCCAGCCCGAGTGCACGGCCCAGGGGCCTGGCGGTGACCTGGGTCCGGAGCAGGATGGAGGCATACAGTGCGCTGATCGGCTCGTTCACGAGCGCCCTCGGCAGGGCCTCGGCCTGGCGTTCGCCCAGCTCGGTCAGGCCGGGGCCGGGGTGGGCCGTGTCCAGCTGACCCAGCACGTTTCCGGGAGTCTCTCCGTGGCGGATGAGTAGGAGCCTCATGGTTCGCAGTCCTTTTCGTCGTCGGAAGGTGAGCGGGACTTCGCGGAAAGTGCCCGGAAACGGAAGCGGTGCCGGGCAGCGAAGCCCGGCACCGCCGTCGTGCTTATTTCAGGTGGTCCACCAGCTGGTCGGCGATGCCCGTGTACTTCCCGGGCGTCAGGGCCAGCAGCCGGGCTTCCGCCTCCGGCGAGAGCCCCAGCCCCTGGACGAACTCCTGCATGCGGGCGCCGTCCACGCGCTGGCCGCGCGTGAGGTCCTTGAGCCGCTCGTAGGGGTTCTCCATGCCTTCGACGCCGGCAATCGCCTCGGCGCGCATGACCATCTGGATCGCTTCGCCCAGGACTTCCCAGTTGGTGTCGAGGTCGCCGGCGAGGACGTCCTCGGCGACGTCAAGGCGGTCCAGGCCCTTGGCCACGTTGGAGATCGCGAGCAGCGAGTGGCCGAACGCCACGCCGATGTTGCGCTGGCTGGAGGAGTCCGTGAGGTCGCGCTGCCACCGGGAGGTGACCAGCGTGGAGCCCAGCACGTCCAGGAGCCCGGAGGAGATTTCCAGGTTGGCCTCGGCGTTTTCGAAGCGGATCGGGTTGACCTTGTGCGGCATCGTAGAGGAACCGGTGGCGCCGGCCACGGGGATCTGCGCGAAGTAGCCGATCGAGATGTAGCTCCAGATGTCCGTGCAGACGTTGTGCAGGATCCGGTTGAAGCGGGCCACGTCGGCGTACAGCTCGGCCTGCCAGTCGTGGCTTTCGATCTGCGTGGTCAGTGGGTTCCAGGTCAGGCCCAGGCCCTCGACGAACGACTTCGAGACCTGCTGCCAGTCGGCGCCCGGGACGGAGGCCACATGGGCGGCGTAGGTGCCGGTGGCGCCGTTGATTTTGCCGAGGTATTCGGTCTTGGCAATGCGGTCCAGCTGCCGTGTGAGGCGGTGGGCGATGACGGCGAGTTCCTTGCCCAGTGTGGTCGGCGTGGCGGGCTGGCCGTGCGTGCGGGAGAGCATGGGCACGGAGCGGTTGTCCTCGGCCATTTTGCCGATCTGGGCCACGAGCGCCCTGGCCGCGGGCAGCCACACGTCCTCCACAGCACCCTTGACACCCAGGGCGTAGGAAAGGTTGTTGATGTCTTCCGAGGTGCAGCCAAAGTGCACCATGGCGGTCAGGCGTTCAATGCCGATCGCCGGCAGCCGGCGGCCGATGTAGTACTCCACGGCCTTCACGTCGTGGACTGTCACGGCCTCGATTTCGGCGAGCTCCGAGACGGATGCGGCGTCGAATTCGGTGACGATCGTGCGGAGCTGATCCTGCTGCTCCGGGGTGAGCGGGCCGGCGCCGGGGAGAACGTTGTTGCTGGTCAGGTGGATGAGCCACTCCACTTCGACGGCGACGCGGTCCCGGTTGAGGGCGGCCTCGGACAGGTAGTCCACGAGGGGCGCGACGGCTGGCTGGTAGCGGCCGTCCAGCGGGCCGAGCGCAATCTTTTCCGGCGACGCGGCGAGGGCCAGGCGTCCGGAGGGCGTACGGGTATCAGCTGTGGCGGCAGTTTCAGGCATGCCCTGATTCTTTCATGAACTCCTGCGACCGCTGAAGCGCGCGGTGGGTTGTGACTTCTCCCCAACAGCCTGTGCCGGAAGCACCTGTCCACATAGCCGACGGCGGCCGTTCCGGAGCGCGGCCGGGATCCGTAGCGTCGTGGGCGGGAGGGAAAAGCGGGGATGCCGGATGCGGCAGAAAGAAGAGGAGTAACGGGATGAATGCCAGCGTCACCGCGGCTGACGCCGCGGCGTGTTCGTCACGCAGGTTTGAAGTCCATTTGTTGGCGGAGCGGGTGGAGGCGTGCGCGGCACGGATTGAGGATGTGCTTTCACGGCTCTCGCGGTTGCAGCTCGCGGACTGGCAGTCGCCGGCGGGCAGGGCATTCCGGGTCAGCGCGGGGCTGCAGGCCGCAGCCCTGCGCCGGGCCGGGGAGCAGATGGACTCGGCCGCCGGGTCCGTGCGACGGCACGCCAACAATGTGCCTCTGTCCCCGCCATGGACCGCGGCTGGCGGTTTCTGATGGCCGAACTAACGCCCTCCGGCAGCGGGGGCCCGCTGCGGCCGGTCGAGCCGGCCGCGGACGCATTCCTTTCGGTGCGCGGCGGTGTCGGCGGAATCGCGTTCCAGCTGGAGGAGCTCGCGGCGGGAGCCATCGGGCTGGACGGCCTCGTCCGGGACCTGGCTTCAGTCGAGCTTGATGCCCACAGGGTCTGGACGGAACTGGGCCCGTACCAGAACGATCCGCCGTCCAGCGGGACGGAAGCAGTCACGTCCGTCTGGGAAGGGCGGCGTGCGGTCGCGGCCGTGCGTGAGGAACTGCAGGACATCGCAAGCCACGTTCAGGCATGCCAGCGGGACTATGAAGCTGCCGAACAGCGAAGCCTGGCCGGGCTCCGCTCCGGCACCGACGGCCTCAGGCTCCTGCCGGCCCAGCTCATGGATCTGCATCTCGGCGGACTTGGCGACCCTCTCCGCGCGGACTTCAGCAGGCTGCTGAACCGGGACAGCATGGAGGAGGTGACGGGCAACTACCCGCTCATCCTTGGCCTGCTGGGGCTGAATGCCCCCGCCGTCATGGGGGCCGTCACCATGGCGGCGGCCACCGGGATGAGGGGCTCAGGCGTCCCCGATGTCATCCGGATGCTTGCCGGCGGTGTGATGCCGCAACTCACGCCCCGCCCAGTCACCGCAACGGCATCGCCCAGTGCGGAGATCACCCTCGATGCCTCCCCGGCCGGCCTTTTGGCCAGGGCTGAGGCCGTGGCCGACGACGGCCGCGGCAAGATCGAGGTCATCAGGACGGAACACGGCGGCCGGGAGGCTTTCATCGTCATCGTTCCGGGCACGCAGCCTGGTGACGCAGGCGGCCCGAACCCCTTCGATGAATACGGCATCGCCGAAGGCCTGGGATACGGCTCCGCATCCACGGGTGCGGCGATCCGGGAGGCGCTGCGGCAGGCCGGTGCGGAGGCCGGAGCCCAGGTGGTGGCGGTTGGCTACAGCCAGGGCGGAATCCACGCCATGAACCTGAGCCGGGACAAGGCTTTCCTCACGGAATACGACCTCAAGTATGTGCTGACGGCAGGATCACCGGTGGGCGGCTTCAATCCCGGGGCCGGGATCAGCAGCCTGCATCTGGAGCATCGTCAGGACTGGGTTCCGGGAGCGGACGGGGTCCCCAGCCCGGACACCCGCGACCGCGTCACAGTCACACTCCAAAACCGTGTGCTGACGCCAGTGGGGCAGGACCCAGGTCTGGGACCCGGCCACAGGCTGGCCAACTATGAAGCCGGGGCCCGGGCCGTCTCGGCGAGCGGCGACCCGTCCCTCGTCGCGTCCACGGCCGCGCTTGCCGGCGTGGTGGGCGCCGGGGGAGCGGCCACGGCCACGCGTTTTCAGCTGGTTCGCGCACCGAAGGCGCAGGAACCCGGGCGGCGGTCCGAGGACCAGCGACCGGCCAGGCCAGCGGACATCAGGCCGGCCGGCGGCCGATGAACGGCGCCATGCCGGTCTTCCCCTTACCTGTCTTGGCGGCGGCTCTTACCGGCGGCGGGCGCCCGGAATCCTGTCCGCCACGAGGGAAATGATGGTGATGATGATGGCAGCCAGCACGGCCGTCCAGAAGAAGGAGTCGATGGTGAAATGCACCGGCGTGTAGCTGCTGATCCAGGAGGTCAGGTAGAGCATGGCCGCGTTGATCACGATGGTGAACAGGCCCAGGGTGAGGATGGTGATAGGGAGGGACAGGAAACTGACCACAGGCCGCACGAAGGCGTTCACCACGCCGAAAATAAGGCCGATGAACAGGTAGGCCAGGACGACGCCGACGGCATCGGTTCCCTGGCTGAGACCCGACTTCGCCACTGCCTCGGTGGTGGCCGACGTCGAGATGTCCAGCCCGGGCAGAATCCAGCTGGCAACCCACAGCGCCAGGCCGTTGATGATGACGCGCACGATGAGAGACCGCATGCGCCCATGCTGTCATATCGCGGGGCGGCATGGCCGGATGCCGCGAAGTAGGCTTGTTGGCATGACTTCATCAGAGACCACGGCGGGAAGCATCAGGCCGAGACCGGTTGTGGACCGGCTGCCCCGCTACGCCGCAGGGAAGCCGCCCGTCGCCGTCGACGGCCTGGCGAGCTACAAACTGTCGTCCAACGAAAACCCGCTGCCGCCGATTCCCGCCGTCGTCGAGGCCATCGCGGCCCAGACTGACTTCAACCGTTACCCGGATCCGCTGAGCACCAAGCTGCGGACGGCGATCGCGAAATTCCTGGACGTGCCCGCCGAGGACATCGTCACCGGCGCAGGCAGCCTGGGCGCCCTGAACCAGCTGCTGGCCACCTTTGCCGGCCAGAACGACGACGGCAAGGCCGACGAAGTGATCTACGCCTGGCGGTCCTTCGAGGCCTATCCCATCTGTGTCGGGCTGGCCGGAGCCGAGAGCGTCCGGATCCCCCTGACGCCGGACGGACGCCACGATCTCGACGCCATGGCAGCCGCCGTGACCGTGCGCACCAAGGTGATCCTGCTGTGCACACCGAACAACCCCACCGGCCCGATCCTCACTGCCGAGGAAACGGAGCGGTTCATCAACGCGGTGCCGTCGGATGTGGTGGTGGTCATCGACGAGGCCTACCAGGAGTTCGTTCGCGCGGAAGACGCCGTGGACGGCGTCCGGATGTACCGGAAATACCCGAACGTGGTGGTGCTCCGGACCTTCTCCAAGGCACACGGCCTGGCCGGCCTTCGCGTGGGCTACAGCATTTCCCAGCCGGAACTCACGCAGCACCTGCGCGTGGCGGCCACACCCTTCGCGGTGTCGCAGATCGCCGAGCAGGCCGCCGTGGTGTCCCTGGAGAATTATGACCAGGTTGTAGAAAGGGTACAAAGCCTGGTGGATGAGCGGGACCGCGTGACGGCCGGTCTCCGGGAACTGGGCTGGTTCGTTCCGGAGGCGGAAGGGAACTTCGTGTGGCTGAATCTGGGCGAGAACAGCGCCGAGTTCGCCCAGCTGGCAGGCGAACGCGCCCTGTCCGTGCGTGCCTTCGGCAATGAGGGCGTCCGGGTCAGCATTGGCGAACCGGAGGCCAACACCCGCTTCCTCGAGCTCTGTGCGATCTATACAAAACCCCCGCGGCGTTCCTAGCGGTTAACAAACGCGCCCCGGTGGTTACGCCGGATAAAGTAAGGAACAGTAAGCCAGAAATATATGCCCCATGCGGAATGCATTCCGTATGAAGCATATATCCCAGCGACATTGCAACGCATCCGGATGCGGCAAGCAAGGAGACGGTATGGGCGCCACACATCTGCCCTCCACCGAGTTCGACGGAACGGGGCTGGACGACCAGCTCGAGGCGGAGGCCGAGGCTGCCCTTGGCGAGCCGGCGGCCGAGATGGTCCAGTTACTGGGACCCGACGGCACGCTCGGCACGGACTCCGTGTTTTCCAAGTACGCCGAGCGGCTGGATGCGGAGAAGCTTCGCGGCTTCTATGCCGACATGGCTGCGATCCGGCGCTTTGACCAGGAGGCCACGGCGCTCCAGCGCCAGGGCCAGCTGGCGCTCTGGGTTCCGCTGACCGGTCAGGAAGCCGCGCAGATCGGCTCCGGCCGGGCCAGCCAGCCGCAGGATTATATCTTCCCGACGTACCGCGAGCACGGCGTGGCCCTGACCCGGAACGTGGACCTGGCCGAACTCCTGCGGCAGTTCCGCGGCATCTCCAACGGCGGCTGGAACCCCAAGGACACCAACTTCCACCTGTACACGCTGGTGCTGGCTGCCCAGACGCCCCATGCCGTCGGTTACGCCATGGGGATCCAGCGCGACCAGCGGCTCGCCGAAGCCAACGGCCTGGCGGAGTCCGGAACGGCGGAACCGAAGGCCGCCGTCATGGTCTACTTCGGCGACGGCGCCAGCTCCGAGGGCGACGTCCACGAGTCCATGGTGTTCGCGTCCTCCTACAACGCGCCGGTGGTCTTCTTCTGCCAGAACAACCACTGGGCCATTTCCGTACCGACTGCCGTGCAGACCCGCATTCCGCTGTCCAACCGTGCCAAGGGCTACGGCTTCCCCGGCATCAGGGTGGACGGCAACGACGTCATCGCCGTGCATGCCGTCACCGAGTGGGCTCTCGAGCACGCGCGGCAGGGCAACGGCCCGGTGCTGATCGAGGCCTTCACCTACCGGGTCGGAGCGCACACCACGGCGGACGATCCCACGAAGTACCGCGAGTCCTCGGAAGAGGCGCTCTGGCGGGCCAAGGATCCGCTGGACCGGCTGGAGAAGTACCTCCGCTCCGAGGGCATGGCCGACGACGCGTTCTTCGAACAGGTGGCCGCGGACGGCAACGAACTCGCCGCGTACATCCGCAAATCCACTTATGAATCGGACACCCCGGACATCCGGACGGCGTTCGCCAACACCTACGTGGAGGCTCATCCGCTCGTGGCCGAGGAGCTGGCCTGGTTCGAGGAATACAGCGCGGGATTCGCCGGCGAGGACACCGCAGAAGGGGCAGGCAACTGATGACCACCATGACCATCGCCAAGGCCATCAACGAGGGCCTGCGCGCCACCCTCAGCAACAACCCGAAGTCCCTGCTGATGGGCGAGGACATCGGGCCGCTCGGCGGTGTCTACCGTGTCACCGACGGCCTGATCGCCGAATTCGGCGCGGACCGCGTGGTGGACACCCCGCTCGCCGAATCCGGGATCGTCGGCACAGCCATCGGCCTGGCCCTGCGCGGCTACCTGCCCATCTGTGAAATCCAGTTCGACGGTTTTGTCTTCCCGGGTTTCAACCAGATCACCACGCAGCTGGCCAAGATGCATTCCCGCAGCAGCGGCAACCTGACCGTTCCCGTGGTCATCCGCATCCCGTACGGCGGAGGCATCGGCTCGATCGAGCACCACTCCGAATCGCCGGAGGCCCTCTTCGCCCACACCGCCGGGCTCCGCATCATCACCCCGTCCAACCCCCACGACGCCTACTGGATGATCCAGCAGGCTGTCGACTGCCAGGACCCGGTCATCGTGTTCGAACCCAAGCGCCGTTACTGGCTCAAGGGAGAGGTGGACACCGAGGCTGCCGGCCTGGCCGAGAATCCTTTCAAGGCCCACGTCGTGCGCGAGGGAACCGACGCAACCGTGGTGGTCTACGGCCCGTTGGTACCCGTGGCGCTCGCCGCCGCCAACGCCGCCGCGGAAGACGGCCGCAGCGTCGAAGTCATCGATCTCCGTTCCATCTCGCCGATCGACTTCGACACGATCGAAGCTTCGGTCAAGAAGACCGGCCGCCTGATCGTGGCCCACGAGGCGCCCACCTTCGGCGGCATCGGCGGCGAAATCGCGGCCCGGATCAGCGAACGGGCCTTCCATTCGCTGGAGGCCCCGGTCATCCGCGTGGGCGGTTTCCACATGCCGTACCCCGTGGCCAAGGTCGAAGAGGACTACCTGCCGGACATCGACCGCATCCTTGAGGCGCTGGACCGTACCTTCGCGTACTGACGCCTCAGCCTTACTGTCGCCTTCGCCTACCGACGACGCCGTGCACTGAGCGGATCGCCTGAGCTTTCGAACCCGAGGACCCCATGACGCTTAACAAGTTCAACCTCCCCGACGTTGGCGAGGGCCTGACCGAGGCCGAGATCGTCTCCTGGAAGGTCAAGCCGGGCGACACCGTGGCCATCAACGATGTCCTCTGCGAAATCGAGACCGCGAAGTCCCTCGTGGAGCTGCCGTCGCCGTTCGCCGGCACCGTCACGGAGCTGCTGGTCCCCGAAGGTGTGACGGTCGACGTCGGGACTGCCATCATCAGCGTGTCCGACGCCGTCTCGGGCGACCCCACGCCTGCCGATGTGCCGGCGCCGGCGCCGGCGGCACTGATGTACGGGAACCTTGCGGCAGATGACCAGCCGGCGTCCGACGGCGGAGCAGCCGACGGCGGCCTGGCCGGCGGTCCGCTGGTGGGTTCCGGCCCCAAGGCCGACGCCGTCAAGCGCCGCCCGCGCAAGACGAGGACTGAGATTCCGGCGGACCCAATCCACGGTGCTCCGGAAATCGAGCCTGTGCAGCCCCGGTCTTCGCGGGACGTTCTCGAGGCCCCGGTTCCGACAGGCTCAACCACCGGCGCGGTTCCGGCGGATTCGGCCGGCAGCGCTGAAAAGCCCACGCTCGGCGGCACCATCACCGGACTCGTGAACAAGGTCCTGGCCAAACCCCCGGTGCGCAAGATCGCCAGGGACCTGGGAATTGACCTGGCAGACGTCGTCCCCACCGGCGCCCGGGGCGAGGTGACCCGGGAGGACCTGGTCAGCTACCAGGCGCAGCGGGACGCGGAGCTGGACAAGGCGGATACATTCTGGGGCAAGTCGGGCCGCCCGCAGGACCAGCGGATCGAACGGATCCCGGTCAAGGGCGTCCGCAAGGCCACCGCGAAGGCCATGGTGGAATCGGCGTTTTCCGCGCCGCACGTCAGCATCTTCGTGGACGTGGACGCCAGCCGCACCATGGAGTTCGTCAAGCGACTCAAGGCCTCCCGCGACTTTGAGGGCATCAAGGTTTCCCCGCTGCTGATCCTCGCCAAGGCCGTCATCTGGGCCGCGGCGCGCAACCCCAGCGTGAACGCCACGTGGGTGGACAACCCGGACGGCAGCGACGGCGCCGAGATCCACGTCAAGCACTTCATGAACCTGGGCATTGCCGCGGCGACGCCGCGGGGCCTGATGGTCCCGAACATCAAGAACGCCCAGGACCTTTCGCTCAAGGAGCTGGCGCTGGCGCTGAACGACCTCGCCACCACGGCCCGTGCCGGCAAGACCCAGCCGTCCCAGATGCAGGGCGGCACCCTGACCGTCACCAACATCGGGGCCCTCGGCATCGATACCGGCACGCCCATCATCAATCCCGGCGAGGTGGCCATCGTGGCCTTCGGCACCATCAAGCAGAAGCCGTGGGTCCTGGACGGGGAGGTCATCCCTCGCTGGATCACCACGCTGGGAGGCTCCTTCGACCACCGTGTCGTGGACGGCGACCTCTCCGCCCGTTTCATGGCCGACGTCGCCTCCATCCTTGAGGAGCCGGCGCTGCTGCTTGACTGATTCAGTCAGTGCGACGCCAGTGCAAGGGCCGGAGCCCAGGCAAGCGTCACGGGAGCGGAAGGCGGGACTGTGGGCAGGACGGCACCCTTCATGAGCATTCGTGCCAGGAACCTCGCGGCCAGGGCCATCACCGAGGTCTTTCAGCCAACCGTCACCATGGCCCTGGTGCTGCTGTTCAGCCCTGCCGTCGAACCGGGGTTCCCGGGCACGGCCTGGTTCGGCGCCCTGGCAGTGCTGTTTGTGTGCCTGCTGCCGCTGGCCGCCGTCGAGCTGCTGGTCCGGCTGGGGAAGGTGACGGACCACCACGTCAGCGACCGCAGGCAGCGCGCCCCCGTGCTGGCCATGGCAGTGGTGTCGCTGCTGGCCGGATTATGCCTGCTCCTCGCCATCAACGCTCCGGGCAGCGTGATTGCCATGGTGCTCGCGATCGTGGGCGGAGTGGTGGTGCTTGCCGTCATCAGCCTCTTCTGGAAAATCAGCGGGCATGCGGGGTCCATCGCCTTCGCAACGGCTGTCGCCGTGCTGCTGCTGGGCGCCCCGTGGAGTCCGGTGCTGCTGCTGGTTCCCGCTGTCTGCTGGTCCCGCGTGGTGCTCCGCGCGCACACGGTGGCCCAGGTTGTGGCCGGCGCGGTGGTCGGCGGCGGCGTCACCACGCTGCTGTGGTGGCTGCTGCTGGAGCTGATGGTCCGCCCAGCGTGACGCACGCGGCCGGCCCCGCCCGGATTAGCCGCGGAAGCGCCGGGCCTCAGTAGGCGGCGTAAGAGGTCAGCATCTGGGCCAGGGCCGGATCGGAACTCATGCCAGCCAGGCCAAAGGCGGCGGCAATCATCGCGCCGGATACGGCGGCGACGGCGCCCGATACGGCTGCCAGGAACTTCCAGTCATCGCGCAGGACACTCTGCACGGTATCGGGCAGCCGCAGGTCCGGGGAGATGAGGTTGGGCGCGCTGTCCACGGAGCCGTCATCCAGCAGGGCGATGACACGGCCGGCCGCACGGTCGACGCGCATGGCGCTGATGTGGTTGCCGTGGCGGGCAAGAAGGATGTCGTGACCCACGAGCTGACGCCGCTGGAGTGTAAGCAAAATGTTTCCCCTGAAGTGGTAGATTCTCGGATGTCCGCTTCATCGGGGCCACTTCAAATTTTACCGTCGGGTTCGTCGCCGCCCGCCGGAAAACGGGGTGAGACTGCCCACCACGAGGGGTGACACGCGTCAAGCCAGGACGGCTCCCCCCGGACGCGGCGGACCGCAGGGGGCGCCGCGAGGCTCTGCTTACAGGCTGTGTTCAGGCCCCCCGGCTCAGGGGAGCGGCACTGCAGAACTCCTAGTCGGCGCCGTACGTGTTGGCGATGTAGACGTCGCAGGAGGCGCTGTGCGCAACGCTGTTTGCCACGCTGCCCAGCACGCGCCCCAAGCCGTGCATGCGGCGGTTTCCAACCACGATCATTCGGGCCTCGAGCCGTTCGGCCTCTCTGACGAGGGCCTCGGCGGGCTTGCCGCGCGCCGAGGAATAGGTGATGGTGAGGTCAGCGCCCGACAGATCCGTGGCGACGTTCTGGGCCACCTTTTCGGCTTCGCCCGCATCCGAGACGATCCACCTGTCACTGCCGCTGCCGTAGACCTCGGTCCGGTCGGTGTCGAACGCCGACACCACGTGCAGCCTCGCGCCGAGCGCCAGGGCAAGGTCCCTGGCTGCTTCCGCGGCCTTGCGGGCAGTACCGCTTTTGTCCACGCCTACAACAATGATTCCGCCCATGCCCCTGCTCCTCTTCGTTCGCCAGCCCTGCGTGCGCAGTGCCTCACTGCCTTCTGCGTCAGCACCTGTCCGGCCGCCGTTCTCAGGCTACCGCCCCTCCGGAGTGCGGCCCAGCCATTGGACACCGCGCGGCTCACACCAGTGCGTCGATGGCCTCCCGCAGCACCGGCGCCAGGCGCCGCACACCTTCGGCAATGGCCTCCGGCGGGACCGCGCTGAATGCCAGGCGGAGCTTGTTGGACGGTTCGTCCGAGTGGGTGAAGGCGGCACCCGGGATGAAGACGACGCCCGCATCGATCGCTTTGCGCAGCAGCGGATAAGTGTCAACGCCCGCGGGCAGGGTCACCCACACGAAGAACCCGCCCTCGGGCCGGGTCCAGGTAAGCCCCTCCGGCATGTGCTCCTCCAGTGCGGCCAGCATGGCGTGGCAGCGTTCGGCATACAGGCCGCGGTACGTGCGGATCTGGCCCTTCCAGTCGTAGTCCCGGAGGTAGGCCGAGACCAGCATCTGGTTCAGGGTCGGCGGGCACAGCGTGACGGCTTCGGAGGCGAGGTAGTAGCGGCGCTGCAGGTGGGCCGGGACCAGCGCCCAGCCGATGCGCAGGCCGGGCGCGAAGATCTTGGAGAAGGACCCCATGTAGATGACATCATCCGGGTTGGCCGCCCGCAGCGGTTGCAGGGGCTGCCCGTCAAACCTCAGCAGGCCGTACGGGTTGTCTTCCAGGACAATGATGTTGGCGTTGCGGCAGATGTCCACGATCTGCTGCCGGCGTTCCTTCGCCTGGGTGATGCCGGACGGGTTGTTGAAGTTGGGGATGGTGTAGAGGAACTTGATGTTCTTTCCGGCGGTCTGGAGCGCGGCGATCCTGGCCTCCAGAAGCTCGGGCACCAGCCCGTCGTCGTCCATCACCACCGCCTCAACCTGCACCTGGTACGCCTCGAAGGTGTTCAGGGCGCCCACATAGGTGGGCTCCTCCACGAGGACGACGTCGCCGGGGTTGCAGAACACCTTGGTGGCCACGTCCTGGGCCGACTGCGAACCCGCGGTGATCACCACGTTTTCCGGCTTGGCATCGAGGATGCCCTCGGCGGCCATCACCTCGCAGATCTGGGTGCGGAGTTCCTCCGTGCCCTGGCCTCCGCCGTACTGGAGTGCCGTCAGGCCGTCTTCGGCGATGATCCTCGCGGCCGTCTGGGCGAGTTTTTCCAGGGGCAGGGACTGCAGGTAGGGGCTGCCTCCGGCGAGGGACACGAGGCCCGGGCGCATGGAGATGTCAAAGACGTCGCGGACAGCCGACTGCTTGATGTTTGCTGCGCGCTCCGAGAAGAGTTCCTCGTGGCGGTGGGCGGACGTGGCCGCGCGTTCGATTGCGTCAATGGCTTCGGCCGGCAGCACTGCTGCCGCGGCATCAAGTGTTTCGTGGGTCACACTTCCAAGGATACAGCCAGCTGTTGCCAGGAAAGCAACAGTTGTTGACAAGGAAATCCCCAAATCCCGGGGCAGTCTTTACCTCCGTCCGCCGAGGGCATGGAATGGAGCCATGACACCGCACCGTTCCGCCAGCGCCCAGTCAGCCAAGGCAGCCGCCTTCCGCCAGCTCCACTCGGCCGCGGCGGCGCCGCTGGTGCTCGTGAACGTGTGGGATGCGGCGTCGGCGAAGCTCGTGGAGGAGGCCGGGGCGACGGCGCTCGCCACCTCGAGCTCCGCCGTTTCCTGGAGCCTCGGGTTTCCGGACGGCAACCACCTGCCTGTGGACCTTGCCGTGGAAGCGGTCAGGCGGATCGCGTCGGCCACGGCCCTCCCTGTGACGGCGGACATCGAGACCGGGTACGCGGGCTCCGACCGGGCCTTTGATGACGGCCTGCTCCGGCAGACCATCACGGCGGTGCTGGAGGCCGGCGCCGTGGGCGTGAACCTCGAGGACTCCGGCGGGGATCCGCTCACCGCCGTGGCCGAACAGGCGCGCCGGATCGGCGTCGTCCGGGACGCGGCCGAAGACTTCGGCGTGGCACTTTTCATCAACGCCCGGACTGACACCTACCTGTCAGGCCGCTTTCCGGAATCGGCCTTCGAGGAAACCCTGCAGCGTGCCGCCGCCTACGTGGCAGCGGGGGCCGACGGCATCTTCGTTCCCGGCGTGACGGACCTCCACGTTTTGCACGAACTCGCGCGGACAGTCGCTGCGCCACTGAACGCCCTCGCCGGCATCGGGGCCGCCTCCGTGGGGGAACTGCACGACGCCGGCGTGCGGCGGATCAGCATCGGCGGCAACACCGCGAAGGCGGCGTATGCAACGGTGTCCCGGGTGGCTGCCGACGTGCTCGGCGACGGCAACTGGTCCGAACTGGCCGGAGCGCGCAGCCACGCCGAGATGGACGCCCTGTTTGCCCCGCGCGACACCGCGGAGCGTGACGCGGGGGAATGAAGCACCGGGAATGAGGGACAGGGGAATGAGGCAGGGCCCGGCCCGCGGGGACGCGCCCAACGGCGCGGCGCCGAAAGGCGCCGCATCCAACGCAGCCGCGCCTAGCGCAGGCTGAGGACCTCGGCCAGGCTGACGCCGTTGACGTAGATCTCCGCGCGGGTGGCGCCCACGGCGGTGACAGCGGTCTGGGTGAGCTGCGCTTCAATCCGCGGAATGTCGCAGACCCCGCCCGGCTGCACCGAACCGGTCAGGTTGACCACCACGGTGGTGCCGTCAAGGTACCCGGAAACGTACTGCAATGTGGATGATGACAGGGCGTTGTAGAGGCCGGTCGCCGGCGGCGCCCCCGGGCCGGACAACAGCCGGCTCATGGCGGCGTGCAACGGTTCCCGGATGGAGGGATCGGCGTCGTGCACGGCAACCAGGCTGTCGTTGCAGCCGAAGCGCACGCCCGACGTGCCGCCGTCGTCGAGGGCGACGTAGTAGACCGCGGTTCCGGCGGCAGCGACTGCCCCGGCGCCGGGCGCCGTGTTCTTGGGCCCGGTGGCCTTGGGTGCCGCGGCGGACGCAGGGGCATCCGGCGCGCCGGCAGACGGCAGATCCTGGATGGCCGGGCCGGCGGCTGTGGCCGGCGGCCCGGAGGCCGGAGCCGGGACGTCAGCGGCGCCCGGGCCGATGCCGGCGCCCTGGCCGGACGCGGCAGCAGACCCGGAGCCGGACCCTTCGGCCGGACCCGTGGCGGCCGCAGGTGGGGCGCCCTCCTCCGGGGGACTGACCGGCGGGGCCGGGCGGGGCTGCGGAGCGGGGGCGGCGGCAGGAGCCGCGGCGTCTGCAGATCCTCCGGGAGCGGACACAGGCAGGGGCGCGCAGGAGCCCAGCCACAACGGAAACAGCAGGCAGAGGACGGCAGCCGCCGCCCTCCGTGTCCTGCTGTCCTGGCTGGTCTTCCTCATGACTGCACCGCACTCCCTGCCCCGGTACGTCCCGTACATCAACGTTAAGGCGGAGGAAGTCGCCGCGGGTGTCAGTTCGGCCGCAGCTCAGTCACGGAATGATTGCGCCCCCGGGGGGAGCCTGTCGCTTAAGTGGCAAACGCCCCCGGCAGCGGTCGTGCGGCCGGGGGCGTGCGTGGAAAAGGCTGGATCAGGCTGCTGCAGTGGCCTGCTGGGCGGATGCCAGGGAGTCGAAGATGCCCTTGATCTGTTCCACAACCTCGGCGTCGTCCTTCGGGTGGGTCTCGGCGAACCGGACCATGGAGCCGGGGACTGCCAGCTTGACGTCTTCGAGGATGCGGGCGCCGGCGATTCCGGCAGCCTTGCGGGCCTCGTCCTGGGCCCAGACGCCGCCGAACTGGCCGAAGGCCGTGCCGACGACCGCGGTGGGCTTGCCGGCCAGGGCGCCGGCGCCGAACGGGCGGGACAGCCAGTCGATGGCGTTCTTCAGCGAGGCGGGCATGGTGCCGTTGTGCTCAGGGGTGACCAGGAGCAGGGCATCCGCCGCGTTGGCTGCGGCGCGGAGGGCGGCGGCGGCTTCGGGGACCTGGCCCTCGACGTCGATGTCCTCGTTGTAGAAGGGAATGTTCCCCAGGCTCCCGTGGATCACGATTTCAAGGTCTTCCGGCGCATTCAGCTGGATGGCCTCGGCGAGCTTGCGGTTGGTGGAATCGGCGCGGAGGCTGCCGACCAGGGTGAGGACGGTGTTCTTGGACATTTGAACTCCTTGTATCAGGCCGCGGAGGGTCCGCCGGCTGGCTGGTTGTCGAGGCGCTTAATGCCTTCACCATACAAACGGACTACGGTCCGGATAATATTCCCCGGTCTAGAATGTTTCTTGTGAGCCTCATCCCAATCCGCTCCGGGACACCGTCCGGTTCCGGCCCGGAACGCAGCGATGCCGCGCGGAACCGGCAGCTGCTGCTGTGCGCGGCCCGGGAGCTGATCGAGGAGTGCGGCGCCGACGCCCTCACCATGGACAAGCTGGCCGAGCGCGCAGGCGTGGGCAAGGGGACCGTCTTCCGCCGCTTCGGCAGCCGCGCCGGGCTCATGATGACGCTGCTCAGCGACTCCGAGGCCGAGTTCCAGGGGCGTTTCATGTTCGGGCCGCCGCCGCTGGGCCCCGGGGCCCCGCCGCTGGAGCGGCTCATCGCCTTCGGTGCCGGGCGCATCGGCTACGTCTTGGAATACGGGGACCTCGCCCGCGCCGCCGACCATTCGGTCCTAAACCGCTTCGAGGTGCCAGCCGCCGTGCTGTGGCACCGGCACATCGAGCACCTGCTGCGCGAAGCCCGGCTGGACGCGGACCCCTGGCTCATGGCGATGTCGCTCAGCGCAACCCTGGATCCGGAGCGGCTCCTATATGCCGTCCGCGTGCAGGGCGTGTCCCCGGAGCGGCTGGAGGAATCATGGCGCCAGCTTGTTACGCGGGTGGTCCGGCCGGCGGAGTAGCGTTGCACCATGCGCACCGACCCCGCTTCCTCCCGTATCCGCACGGCCGTCGTGGGCTACGGCCTCTCCGGCAGCGTTTTCCACGCGCCGCTGATCGCCGCTGAGCCGGGCTTTTCGCTGGACGTCATTGCTACGTCCGACGCCGGACGCCAGGCGGCCGCCGTCGGGCGGTACCCCGGCGTGAAAACAGTGCCCGACGGCGACGCCGTCCTTGCGCTGGCGGCCGACCTTGACCTTGTGGTGCTGGGAACGCCTCCCGCCACGCACTACCCGCTGGCGAAGGCCGCCCTCGAGGCCGGGCTCGACGTCGTGGTGGACAAGCCGTTCGCCGTGACCAGCGCGCAGGGGCAGGAGCTGATCGCGCTCGCCGAAAGACTGGGCAGGGTCCTCACCGTGTTCCAGAACCGCCGCTGGGACGGTGACTTCCTGACCGTCAAGGCACTCCTGGAGGCCGGCTCGCTGGGCCAGGTGACGCGGTTCGAATCGCGGTTTGAGCGCTGGTCCCCCGAGGTGTCCAAGGCCTGGAAGGCGGAGGCCACGGCGGCCGACGGCGGCGGCGTCCTCTTCGACCTCGGCACCCACCTGCTGGACCAGGCACTGCTGCTCTTCGGGCCCGGCGCCGTGGTCCACGCCGAACTCCTGGCACGGCGCCCGGGCGAGAAGGTGGACGACGACTGCTTCCTGGTGGTGCGGCACGAGTCCGGCGTGCTGAGCCACCTGTGGATGAACATGCTCTGCGCCCAGCAGGCGCCGCGCTACCGCGTGCTCGGATCCGAGGCCGCCTACACCAAGCACGGCGTGGACCCGCAGGAGCCCTACATTGTTGCCGGCGGAAGCCCGCTGGACGAAGAGTACGGCGTCGAGGACAAGGACTGGGCAGGCCTGCTGGGCCGCGACGGCCACCTCGACCGGCTGTCCACCGAGCGCGGCGCCTACCCGGAGTTCTACCGGATCCTCGCGGCCAAGATCTCCGAGGGCGGCACGGCCTCGGCTCTGCCCGTCCCGGTTGATCCGGCAGGCCCGGTCGAGGTCCTGAAACTGATCGAGCAGGCCCGCTCGCTCGCTTAAAACGAAACCGCTGGTCGAAAAGAAACCGCTGGTTGAGCTCATCGAAACCTTGGTTTCGACGAGCTCAACCAGCGGAACTCAACCAGCTGTGCGGTCGGTCGGTGCCAGGGTTAGGCGGAGACGAGCTCGTGCCAGTCCGCCACGAGGGGCAGGTTGTGCGCCTCGGAGACGGAGCGGTGTGCCACGTGGCCGGCGGCGATGTTCAGGCCAGAGGCGAGGGCGGGATCCTTATCGAACGCGGCCTTTACGCCCAGGTTGGCCAGGGCCACTCCGTAGCGCAGGGTGACATTGGTCAGCGCGTAGGTGGACGTGTTCGGGACGGCGCCGGGCATGTTGGCCACGCAGTAGAAGATGGTGTTGTGCACCTTGTACGTGGGTTCCTGGTGCGTGGTGGGGTGGGTGTCCTCGAAGCAGCCGCCCTGGTCCACTGCGATGTCCACGAGCACGGAGCCGGGCTTCATGCGGGCCACGAGTTCGTTGGTGACCAGCTTGGGGGCCTTGGCGCCGGGGATCAGTACGGAGCCGATGACGAGGTCCGCGTCCACCACGGACTTCTCGATCTCGTACTTGTTGGACGCGACAGTCTTCAGCCGGCCCTGGTACTGGGCGTCCAGCTCGCGCAGGCGGTTGATGTTGATGTCCAGGATGGTGACGTCGGCGCCGAGGCCGATTGCCATCGCCGCGGCGTTGGTGCCCGCGACGCCGGCGCCGAGGACCACAACCTTGGCCGGGCGGACGCCGGGGACGCCGCCGAGCAGCACGCCCTTGCCGCCGGCAGGGGCCATCAGGGACGTGGCGCCGACCTGGACCGACAGGCGGCCGGCAACCTCGGACATCGGCGCCAGGAGCGGCAGGGTGCGGCCTTCCTGGACGGTTTCGTAGGCGATGGCCGTGACGCCGGAGTTGATGAGTTCACGGGTGAGCTCGGGCTCGGCGGCGAGGTGCAGGTAGGTGAAGAGGATCAGGCCCTTCCGGAAGCGGTGGTATTCGGCCTTGATGGGCTCCTTGACCTTCATCACCATGTCGGCGCGGGACCAGACCTCGTCCGGATCGGCGACGATCTCGGCGCCGGCGATGGCATATTCCTCGTCAGTGATGCCGGAGCCCAGGCCTGCGCCGCGCTCGACCAGGACCGTGTGGCCGTGCGTGCGGAACTCGTGAACGCCGGCGGCCGTGATGGCAACGCGGAATTCGTTGTTCTTGATCTCTTTGGGGACACCGATGATCATTTTGGGCTCCATATTCGATGGGCTGTTGAGGCCGAAAGTTGCGGGGGAGGTGTGATTCCAGAATAGATCCGCCTGTGAGGCAGGCGACAGGAACGGTGCGCCGGTGAGTGCCGTCGTCCGCGTGATTCCGCGGATTTTGAGCACCACGGTTCGACGTTTGTCGAGTCCCGAAGCGTCAGGTGTCGCCTGCTGTCCGTTCGCCCCGCAGGCCGTCCGGGACGTAGTCTTGCAGCATGCAGCAGCAGGACGTGGAACAGCTCGTGGAACGGGTGGCGCTGAAACTGGGCCGCGGCCTATCGCTGGAGGACCTCGACGGCCTCCTTCTGGCCTACAGCTCGAACCAGTCGCACGCGGACAGGGTCCGGGTGAACTTCCTGCTCAGCAAGCGCGTGCCTTTGGACGTCAAGGCGTGGCAGCTTTCGCACGGGATCGCCACGGCGGTGCGTCCCGTCGTCGTTCCTGCCAACCAGGACCTGGGAATGCTGGGGCGCGTCTGCGTCCCGCTGCTGGTCCGCGGATTCCGCGTCGGGTATCTCTGGGTGCAGCAGGACGCGGAGGAGCAGAGCGCTGCGGCGATCCTCACCCAACTGCCGGACGTCCGGGACGAGCTTGATCTGCTGTCCGGGCTCCTGCTGGACTCCAATACCGCGGAATCCGAGTTCCGGCGCAGCCGCGAACGCGAATTCCTGGCGGCCTGCGCCGGGGAAGCCAATGCCGTGGCGGCCGTGGCCGGCTGGAAGGAAGTGCAGGACCGCGGCCCGTGGCAGCTGGTGACCGTCCTCGACGCCGACGGCTGGTCCGCCGGACCCGATCCGATCGCCTCCACGCTCATCCACCGGTCCGCGGCGCTGCAGGCAACCATCGGCGTGGACGCCACCCTTTTCAGCGCGGGGGCCGAAACGCACGCCGTGGTCCTGTTCCGGGAGTCCACCGGGCGCGCCAGCCACGCGCAGGTCCTGGTGCATTACCAGCTGGAACTCGCCAAGCGCTCCGGGCGTCCCGTGGAGCGCATCATCCTGGGCATCAGCGAGGGCTTCACCCGCACCAAGGAACTGGCCGAGGCTTACCGCCAGTCGAAGGTGGCCGCCCAGGCGGCAGCGGTGGACCCGCAGCTCGGGGAGCTCGTGGATTGCCGGGCCGCCGGCGTGTACCAGCTCCTGGCGTCCGCCGGCGGCGGGGCCGGAGTCTGGGGCGACGCCGGCTCGGTCAATTTCCGGACCCTCGAGGACCACGACCGGAACGGGGAACTGCTGCCGGTGCTGGAGCTGCTCTACGACAACGACGGCTCGGTCCAGGACGTGGCCGAGAAACTCCACCTGCACCGCAGCAGCATTTACAACCGGCTGGGCCGCATCCGGCAGCTGCTGGGCGTGGACCCGCTGAAGGGCATGGTCCGGATGGAGCTGCACGGCGCGCTCAAAGCCCGGCGCTGGGCCGGACGGCCGCGCATCTAGCCGAAAACCGTGCGTTCCAGGAACGCGTTCCGGAACTTGCCCTCCGGGTCCATTCCCTCCGCCAGCTTGCGGAAGTCGTCAAAACGCGGATACAGCGGCGCCAGGGCCGCGGCGCCGGCCGTGAACAGCTTGGCCCAGTGCGGGCGGGCGCCCAGCGGGGCGAGCTTCTCTTCAATGAGCGGCAGCACCCTCTCCACGGCCGCCTGGTCCGGCTTCCAGGTGAAGTGCAGCCCCACGGAAGCCTGGCCGTACGCCGGGCTGAGCCAGAGGCGGTCATGCGCCACGGTCCTGATTTCGGCCACCTGCAGCAGCGGAGTCACCGCCTCCGACAGGCCGCGCATGATGCCGATGGCCGCCACGGCATGTTCCCGCGGCACGAAGAATTCGCTCTGCAGCTCCTCGCCGCTGCTGGGGGTGAATGCCATGCGGAAGTGCGCCAGCCGCTCCGCCCAGGTGCCGGCGACGCCGAGCTGTTCGGTGCAGTTTTCCGCGGATACGCCCGGCAGGGGGTGGCGTGCTTCCGGAGCGGCGGTGCCGCCGAAGAACGTGCGGGGCGCCGGGTCCGGCCGGCCTGCCCCCTCCGTGCTGCCAAAGGTGCCGGCAACGAAGCGGTCAATGAAGCCGGCGGGGACGGCGGCGTGGGCGCCGGCGGGGGGACCGCCGTCGGGAATCCTGCTCTTGAGCCAGGCCTGCGCCACGGTGCTGCCGCTCCAGTCCGTGAACAGGCTGACGCTATATGCGCTGGAGGTGACGGCGTCGAAGTCCGCCAGGACCGTGTCCCACGGCAGCTGTTCGAAGACGTCCTGGCGCACCTCAAAGTGCGGTTCGATGTCCAGGGTCACCCGGGTGACGATGCCCAGGGCACCCAGGCCCACCACGGCGCCGTCGAATCCCGGGGAACTCCCGCGGTTCAGCGTGCGCACGGAACCGTCCGCGCAGACGAGCTCCAAGGCAGCCACCGAAGTGGCCAGGTTTCCGTTGGCGTCGCCGGAGCCGTGCGTGGCGGTGGCGATGGCGCCGGCCACGGAGATGTGCGGCAGCGAGGCGAGGTTGGCGAGGGCGAATCCCTGCCGGTCCAGTTCCGCGGCGAGCGTTCCGTAGCGGGTTCCGCCGGACACGGAGACGGTGAGTGCGGCGGCGTCGATGCTGATATCCGGTTCGAAGTCCTCGAGGGAGATGAGGATGCCCGATGAGTCGGCGATCGAGTTGAACGAGTGGCGCGACCCTACGGCCCGGACTTTGGGCGCGGCGGCCACCAGGGACCGGACTTCACCGAGGGTACGCGGGCGGTGGATGGCAGTGGCGCCGTACCGGTAGTTCCCGGCCCAGTTGAGTTCAGTGCCGCCCAGTTCCGTCGGTGCAGTACCCATGATCCCCCTTCAGGCCGGAACCGCCCCGGCGAGTGTTAACGCTAACAATACTTCAGGGCACCGCCGGGTCCTGTCAATGCCCGGCGCGGTCAGGCCGCGTTCCCCTCCTGCCGGGGAAGCTGGTCAGCGGTGCGGTCCAGGATCACGGGGTCCGACGCCTGCGGCTGCAGCTGGATCGGACCGGAGGCAGTGCCGCCGCGCCGGGAGAGCCGGCCTTCCGCCCACATGGACACGGCCACGTACGCAACGCAGCTGGAAGTGAACACGGCCGTGTCGTTCAGCCCCATGATGCTTCCGAGTACAGCAGCCACACCCATGGCGACGATGCCCGCCACGATGTGCAATCCCCTGAGTCTCACCACGAATAAAGAGTAACCCCGTGCGCGGGCCGGAATCCCTGCCTGGGCGGGATCGTTGCTTGATCCTTATCACGCCGTCATCCAGTGCCGGGGGCATGTCATTTGGCCGGCACGCAGGCACGGGCTGCGCGGCCGGCGGAGCTACGGGCCAGGGTTCTCGCCGGTGGCGTTGCCGGCCGGTTCGGCGGCGGACTGCTTCTTCTTCTGCGCCTCCAGCCACGCCATGATGGCGGCCAGCCGGATCCGGCGGTGCGTGCCCCGGTATTCCACCGGAATCTCGCCGCGGTCCGTCATGTTCCGCAGGTAGGTGTGGGAGATTCCGGCGAGTTCGGCCGCCTGGGATGTGGTGAGCATTTCCTCCACGCTGCTCACCGTTACGGCTTCGCCGCGGCTGAACCTTGCCAGGAGGTCGACGACGGCGTCCCTCGCCTGGGGCGGCAGCCGGTGGACGGTGCCGTCCACGAACACCGTGATGTCGTTGCCGCCATCCAGCGCGTGCCGGAGGTTCAGTGCGTCCTCGGCTGGGAGGGCGGGGGTCACCCTGGGAGCTATCAGTGCCATGGCAGAAGCCTAGCGGCTGCGCGGCGACGGGCCGGGGGACGGGCCGGGCGAACTCCCCGGCCGGCCGCCGGCCGGGAGCGGAGCTGACCGCACCAAAAACACCGGATTAAACACCGGAAGCGGGCACCCTGCACCGCGGCGCCCGGCTCCCGCCCGGACCTTCCCCGGCCTCCCGGAAGGGTTACAGCCCCAGCTCCTCCAGGACGGGCAGCTTTTCCCGCACCCAGGCGCGGGCCTCGGTGGCGCTCGGTGCGGAGAGGGCCAGCTTGGCCAGCTCCTGCGCCTCGGCCAGCGTGACGGTCTTGAGCACCGCGGCCACGGCGGCCAGCGAACGGGCGGTCATGGACAGGGTGGTGACGCCGAGCCCGGTCAGTACGACGGCAAGGGCCGGGTCCGCCGCGGCCTCACCGCAAACGCCCACGGGCTTGTTGTGCCCTTCGATCGCCGAGCCTTCCACCGTCAGCCCGACGAGGCGCAGGACGGCAGGCTGCCACGGCGTGTTCAGGCCGGCCAGTGGGCCAAGCTGGCGGTCGGCCGCCATGGCGTACTGGGTGAGGTCGTTGGTGCCCAGGCTCGCGAAGGCGACCTCGCGGAGGATGGTGTCGGCGGTCAGGGCGGCGGACGGGACCTCCACCATGACACCGGGCGTCTTGATGCCGGCCTCGGCACACATGGTGGCGAAGCGCGCGGCCTCCTCCGCCGTCGAAATCATGGGCGCCATCACCCACACGTCCGCTTCGGATTCCCTCTCGGCCCGGGCGATGGCTTCCAGCTGGCGCTCCAGGACGCCCGGGGTGGTGAAATCCGTGCGGTAGCCGCGGACGCCGAGGGCCGGGTTGGGCTCGGTGGAGTCGGTGAGGAAGGGGAGCGGCTTGTCGGCACCGGCGTCCAGCGTGCGAAGCACCACCTTCTTGCCGGGGAAGGCGTCAAACACGCCCTTGTAGGCGGCGGCCTGTTCGTCCACGCTGGGTTCGGTGTCGCGCTCGAGGAAGCAGAACTCGGTGCGGAAGAGTCCCACGCCCTGCGCCCCGAGCTTTGCTGCGGCTTCGGCATCCTTGGCGCCGCCCACGTTGGCAAGGAGCGGGACGAGGTGGCCGTCCGACGTCGTGCCCGTGCCGCTGAACTCGGCCAGGAGGGAGGCCGTGGCCGCCCAGGCCTCCGCAGCGGCGTGCAGGGAGTCGTCCGGTTCGGCGGTAATGGTGCCTGCGGCGCCGTCGACGTAGACCTCGGTGCCGTCGGGCAGCTCATCCACGCCCACGGCGGCCACCACGGCCGGCAGGCCGAGCGAACGGGCAATGATGGCGGTGTGCGACTGCGGGCCGCCGCCGGCCGTCACCAGCGCGAGGACCTTGTTCGGGTCCAGGGTGGCGGTGTCGGCGGGGGCGAGGTCTTCGGCCACGAGGATGAAGGGCTTCTCGGACGAGGGAATGCCGGGAGCGGGCACGCCGCGGAGTTCGGCCACAATGCGGGCACGGACGTCCAGGATGTCGGTGGCGCGCTCTGCCATGTAGCCGCCCAGGTTGTGCAGCATTTCCGCAACCGAGGATCCGGATTCCCAGATGGCGCGCTGGCCGGACATTCCGCGGGCGATGAGCTTGCCCGCGCCCTTGATCAGCATGGTGTCCTTGGCCATCAGCGCCGTGGCTTCCAAGACCGCCTTGCCGTCGCCGGTGGCGTGGCTGGCACGCGCCTTGAGGTCATCGTGGACTGCGCCCGCCGCTGCCTTCAGCGCCGCCGTCGCATCTTCGGGGGAGGTGCCCGCCGCCAGCTGCTCGCCGGCGGGAGGTTCGCTGATGGGCTTGGGCATCTGCCGGACGGTGCCGATGATGCGGCCGGGGCTGACGCCAACTCCTGTGAAGTTCTGCACTGAAGGTCCTCATTCTCTGCCGGTAGCCAGGCCCGCCGGTCTCTGCCCGGACAGTGGTCCGGGCGGTTCGAACGGCCACGTCCGAAATTTCTGTGCGGTGCCTGAAAAAATTGTATGTGATGCAGTTCATATAGCGTTGCTATAGGTGCTAGGGTAGCGGTTATGAGTTTCGATGGCCAGCTCCCGCCCAAACTGAGGCTGTTGCGTGCGGCAGCCGAGTTGCTGGCCAACTCCGCGGGAGCAGCTGTATCAACCCGCCAGATCACGCAGCTGGCAGGCGTCACGGCACCCACCCTGTATCACCACTTCGGTGACAAGGAGGGCCTGTTTGACGCGGTTGTGGCCGCAGGATTCGAAGAATACGTGGCGGGCGAACGGGACTTCGCCCCGTCCGGGCAGCCGCTGGAAGACATCCGGCGGATGTGGGACAACCATGTCCAGTTCGGGCTCAACCAGCCGGAACTGTATCTGGTCATGTTCGGTAACATCCGCCCCGAGAGCCGCCCGTCCATCGTTGCCGATGCCGAGGCCCTCATGGAGGAGATGCTGAACAAGGCCGCCGCGGCCGGTCAGCTGAACGTCCAGCCGAGGGAGGCTGCACGAAGCATCCTGGCGGCCAACGTCGGCGTCACCCTCATGCTGATCGCGGAGCCGGCCCCGGAGCGGAACCTCGAACTGTCAACCATGACCCGGGACGCCATGATCTTCGCGGTGTCCAGCGACCAGGCCAAGGATGCCGGGCCCGGGGATTCCGGGAAATCATCCGTGGTAGTGGCTGCCATCGCGCTGAACGCGGCGCTGCAGGCATCCCACTCGGACCAGCTGTCCAGCTCGGAACTCAAGCTCTTTCTCGAATGGCTCCACAGGATCTCCAACAGTTCCACCAGCTAGTCGTCGAAAATATCGGACCATCCTGCGGTGCAGCAGGAATCACGGTTAGGAAATCACATGGCAACAGAGACAGTTGCAAAACCCCGCACCAGCGTGCGGGTCCACGTCCAGAAATTCGGGACGTTCCTGTCCGGAATGATCATGCCCAACATCGGGGCGTTCATCGCCTGGGGCCTCATCACGGCCCTCTTCATCGAGAAGGGATGGATCCCCGTCCCGGCACTCGGCGGCTTCGGCACCAACGCCGCAGGTGCGCCGAATGTGGGCCTCGTCGGCCCCATGATCACGTACCTGCTGCCGCTCCTGATCGCCTACACCGGCGGCAGGATGGTCTACGACGTCCGGGGCGGCGTGGTTGGCGCCATCGGCACCATGGGCGTCATCGTCGGCGCCGGCATCCCGATGTTCATCGGAGCCATGATCATGGGTCCCCTGGGCGGCTGGACAATCAAGAAGCTGGACGCCCTCTGGGACGGCAAAATCCGGCCCGGCTTCGAGATGCTGGTCAACAACTTCTCCGCCGGTATCTGGGGAGCATTGCTGGCCATGCTTGGCTTCTACGGGATCGCCCCGCTGGTCCAGGCCTTCAGCACGGGAGCCGGGAACGTCGTTCAGTTCCTGGTGAACAACGGCCTCCTGCCGCTGACCAGCATCTTCATCGAACCGGCCAAGGTGCTGTTCCTGAATAACGCCATCAACCACGGCGTGCTGACCCCGCTGGGCATTCAGCAGTCGCTCGCGCAGGGCAAATCCATCCTGTTCCTGCTCGAGGCCAACCCCGGCCCGGGCCTCGGCATCCTGCTCGCGTACATGTTCTTCGGCCGCGGCGCGGCGAAGGCATCAGCCCCCGGTGCCGCGATCATTCAATTCCTCGGCGGCATCCACGAGATCTACTTCCCGTACGTCCTCATGCGCCCGCTGCTGATCCTTGCAGCGATCGCCGGCGGTATGACGGGCATCGCGACACTTGCCGTCACCAACTCGGGCCTCGTGGCTCCGGCGGCTCCGGGATCCATCTTTGCGGTGATTGCCCAAACCTCGCGGGACAGCTATGTCGGCGTGATCCTCTCGGTTCTGCTCGCCGCCACGGTGTCCTTCCTGGTCGCCTCGGTGATCCTGAAGACCACCCGCCACAGTGACGAGGACGACCTCAGCGCCGCCACCAGCCGCATGGAAGACATGAAGGGCAAGAAGAGCTCCGTCTCCTCCGTGCTCACGGGTGCGGGTGCGGGCGCCGGCGGCACTGCGGTCCTGACCCGGCCCATCGGGAACATCGTGTTCGCGTGCGACGCCGGCATGGGCTCCAGCGCCATGGGCGCCTCCGTGCTGCGGAACAAGATCAAGGCGGCGGGCTTTCCGGACGTCAAGGTCACCAACTCGTCCATCGCCAGCCTTAGCGACACCTACGATGTGGTGATCACGCACCAGGACCTCACCGAGCGGGCCAAGCCTGCCACGGCCAGCGCCGTCCACTACTCCGTGGACAACTTCATGAACAGCCCGCGCTATGACGAGATCGTGGAACTCGTCAAGAGCGCCAACGCACCCGAAGCCGCTGGCGGCGGAGCTGCGGCACCCGCCGGTGCCGTCGCAGGCGCCGCGGCAGCTCCGGAGACGCAGGCTGCCGAGGCGCCCGCCGAAGCCGGCGCCCCGCCGTCGGACATCCTGGTGGCTGACAGCGTGGTCCTCAACGGCTCCGCCGCAACCCGGGACGCCGCGATCGATGAGGCCGGCCAGCTGCTGCTGGCCCGCGGAGCCGTGGATAACGACTACATCCTCGCCATGCATGAGCGCGAGGAATCCGTGTCCACCTACATGGGCAGCTTCCTGGCGATCCCGCACGGCACCAACGCCGCGAAGGACCACATCAAGAAGTCGGCCGTCTCCGTGGTCCGCTACCCGGACGGCATCGACTGGAACGGCAAGGAGGTCAAGTTCGTGGTGGGCGTGGCCGGCATCAACAACGAACACCTCCACATCCTCTCCTCGATCGCGAAGGTCTTCACGAACAAGGCGCAGGTGGCGCAGCTTGAGGCCGCAACATCCGTCGAGGAAGTTCTGGAGCTGTTCGGAAAGGTCAACGCGTAGTGAAGGCTGTACATTTTGGCGCCGGAAACATCGGCCGCGGATTCGTCGGGCTGCTGCTGCACGACGCCGGGTATGAGGTGGTGTTCGCGGACGTTGCGGACGCCCTCATCTCCCAGCTCGCAGCCGCGGACAGCTATGCCGTCCACGAGGTTGGGGAGAACCCCACCGTGCGCACCGTGGACAACTTCCGGGCAGTCAACTCCAGCACCCAGGAGGCGCAGCTGATCGAGGAGATCGCGACGGCGGACATCGTCACCACCGCCGTGGGGCCGCACATCCTCAAGTTCGTGGCCCCCGCGATCGCCAAGGGAATTGCCGCCCGGGCCGCAGGAATGGCGCCGCTGCAGGTTATGGCCTGCGAGAACGCCATCAACGCCACGGACATCCTGCGCGAGGCAATCGTGCAGTCCTGGGACGACGCCGCAGGGCCGCTGGAGGATGTGGCCGTGTTCGCCAACACCGCCGTGGACCGGATCGTGCCCAACCAGGAACCGGGCCAGGGGCTGGACGTCACGGTGGAGACGTTCTACGAGTGGGTCATCGACCGCACACCGTTTGCCGGCGCGGCGCCGGTCATCCCCGGGGCAACGTTTGTGGACGAGCTCGGGCCGTACATCGAGCGCAAGCTGTTCACGGTCAACACGGGGCACGCCTCTGCGGCGTACTTCGGGTTCGAGGCCGGGGTCGAAAAAATCTCCGAGGCCATGGCTGACCAGGACGTGGCGGCGGACGTGCGTGCCGTGCTCGACGAAACCAAGCAGCTGCTTGTGTCCAAGCACGGCTTCAACCACGACGAACAGGAAGCCTACGTCCAGAAGATCCTGGGCCGCTTCTCCAACCCGCACTTGCCGGACACTGTGAACCGCGTGGGGCGGGCGCCGCTGCGCAAGCTCAGCCGGCATGAACGGTTCATCGGCCCGGCGGCTGAGCTGGCGGAGCGCGGGATCGTGCCGGAGGCCCTTCTCGGGGCGATCGCCGCAGCCCTGCGCTTCAACGATCCCGCCGACGCCGAGGCCGTGGAGCTCGGGCAGATCCTGTCCGCCTCCGAGCCCGCTGAAGCGACCGAGCGGATCACGGGACTGGCGGCGGACCACCCGCTGTTCGCGGCCGTCTGCGGCCTGGTCGAGGAACGCAAGGCAGAAGGCGTCACCGCTCCGGCCTGACCCCATCCGCAGCCAAACGCACGACGCCGGAACTCACGAAGGTGAGTTCCGGCGTCGTGCGTTTGGGGGTCAGTAATGCCGCAGGGCTGCGGTAAGGGCTATCCTCGACAGATGGCTGATCCTGACATTTCCGAGGTCCACTTCGAGGGCCTGACCGGGCGGATTCATGCCTCGCGGCGCCCGGCAGGCACCGATGGACGTTCCGCGCCGACGTTCGTTCTGGTGCACGGGATCGGCACGTCGCACCGATACCTGCACCGGCTGCACCGGCTGCTGGCTGAAACCGCCGAGACCTATTCGGTCGAGCTTCCAGGCTTTGGAAGTACGCCAAAACCGGACCGCCGGCTGTCGATGGCAGACTATGCCGGCTTTCTTCGGGCGTCCCTGGACCAGGCAGGCGTGGGTCCGTGCGTCCTGATCGGCCACTCCATGGGCACGCAGTTGGCCGTAGAAGCCGCCAGGCAAGAGCCCGGCAGGTTCACGCAGCTGGTGCTGATGGGACCCGTGGTCGATTCCCGGCGCCGTACTGTGGCGCGCCAGGCCTTCGACCTGGCCGTGGACTGCCTTTTCTTCGAAAGCCCTAGCTCCAACCTGCTGGTCCTTGCCGACTATTTCCGGTGCGGGCCCCGGTGGTACCTGACCGAGCTCCCCGTCATGATGGCCTATCCCACCGAGCAGCGTATCGCCGAAGTGGACGCGCCCGTCCTCGTCCTGCGGGGATTCAGGGATACTGTGGCGTCGCGGGACTGGTGCCGCCGCCTGGCGGGCCGAGCCATGTCCGGAGAATTCCGCGAGATACCCGGCTCCGGTCACGTCGTCCAACACACTGCCTCCGGCCAGGTGGCGCAGGCCATCAGGGACTTCGTGGCAAGCCCCGGCCGGGCCCTGGAAAGTCCGGCGTGAACGGCACGCTGCGCAGGGCGCTTTGGTGGGTCCAGGACTACGCCTATGCCGCGGGATGGCAGGTCCGGGGCGCGCTTTCCCGGACCCGGGCGGACGCCTTTCATACCGGTGACGGCAGGCCCATAGTCGTGATCCCCGGAGTGTATGAAAGCTGGCAGTTCATGCTGCCGCTGATTACTGCCCTGCACGGCGCCGGGCACCCGGTACATGTCGTGACCCTGCTGCAAAGGAACCGGCTGGGCGTGCCTGTCGCGGCCCGGTTCGTAGCAGAACACATCGCCGCGGCCGGCCTGAACGATGCCGTGATCGTCGCGCACAGCAAAGGCGGCCTGATCGGGAAGTACATCATGCTCGCCCTGGACCCGGACCAGCGCATCGACCGGTTGATCGCCATCTGCACGCCGTTCTCCGGATCGCGCTATGCCCGGTACCTGCTCATCCCGAGCCTTCGCATCTTCTCTCCCCGCAACGCCCTGACCCGGCAGATGGCCCGCGAAGAAGCGATCAACCACCGGATCAGCTCCATTTACGGCGATTTTGACCCGCATATCCCCGAAGGCAGCGTCCTGCCCGGAGCCAAGAACATCCGGGTCCCGGTGGCTGGGCATTTCCGGATCCTGGGCCACGCGGAGACCGTTCGTGCCATCTTGGAGCAGATGCCGGCAGACCTCCCCGCCGGCCCGCACGAGTCCCGGCAGCCGTGATGACCGGCGGTCCGGCGGCAACATCTGACCTGTAGCCCGGAACGCCCCGGTGGCCGGGAACGCCCCGTTGGCCGGAGACGCCGGAAGCGGCCCCCAGCTTGTGCTGACGGGCCGCTTCGACGGTGCCTGCGCGGGTAGCCCGCTTAGCTCATGGTTGCGGTGTCGATGACGAAGCGGTAGCGCACGTCCGAGGCAAGGACGCGCTCGTAGGCTTCGTTGATCTTGTCAGCCGGGATGACCTCGATCTCGGCGCCCAGCTGGTGCTCTGCGCAGAAGTCGAGCATTTCCTGGGTCTCGCGGATGCCGCCGATCATTGAACCGGCGAAGGACCGGCGGCCCATAATCAGCGAGAACGCGTTCACCGGGAGCGGTTCTGCGGGCGCGCCCACGTTCACCAGGGTTCCGTCGAGGGTCAGCAGCTGCAGGTAGGAGCTGATGTCGATCGAGGCGCTGACGGTGTTGATGATCAGGTCGAAGGTGCCGGCGAGGGCCTCGAACGTGGCGGGGTCGCTCGTGGCGTAATAGGCGTCCGCGCCGAGGCGCAGGCCGTCTTCCATCTTCTTCAGCGACTGCGACAGCACGGTCACCTCGGCGCCCATGGCGTGTGCCTGCTTGACGGCCATGTGTCCGAGCCCGCCGAGGCCGACGACCGCCACCTTCTTGCCGGGTCCCGCGCCCCAGTGGCGCAGCGGCGAGTAGGTGGTGATGCCGGCGCAGAGCAGCGGCGCGGCGACGTCGAGGTCAAGACCGTCCGGGATGCGCACGACGAAGTCCTCGGTCACCACCACGTGCGTGGTGTAGCCGCCCTGCGTGATGGTCCCGTCGCGGTCGACGGCGCCGTAAGTGCCGGTGTTGCCTGCGAGGCAGTACTGCTCCTCGCCCTTCCTGCAGTTGGCGCATTCGCGGCAGGAATTCACCATGCAGCCGACGCCGACGCGGTCGCCAACCCTGTGCTTGGTGACTTCGGCGCCGACCTCGGTGACGATACCGGCGATTTCGTGGCCCGGTGCCAGCGGGTACTGCTGGGGTCCCCAGTCACCGCGGACGGTGTGGATGTCCGAGTGGCAGATTCCGGCGTACTTGATCTCGATCAGCACATCCTGCGGGCCGACGGCGCGGCGTTCGATGGTGGTGGGGACGAGGTCGCCGGTGGCGGACGGTGCGGCGTAAGCGTTGACGGTATGCATGTCTCTCCTGTGTTGGGTGAGGGATTCGTTTGGTTGGGTGGCTGTTTGGGTTGGTTGGAACGGCGGAGCGGGAAGGTCCGGCGGTCCCGAGGGGAAGTCTTATGGGCGGATGAGCACTCTGAGTGCTGTGTGGCCGGTCGCGGGGCCGGCGTGGACGTCGCCCTGGGCAACAATATGGTCCAACACCTGGCCGGGCTGAATTGTTCCCGCGAGGATGTCCGCCATCATGAGCCGTCCTTTCGATATGCCTCTTATTCAAGGAAACAGGAACTTCACCCGCTGCGGGAGTCCCTGATGATCCTAGGACTGGCAGTACCCCCTTGGCTCTGCCGCCGCCATTGCCGCCTGTCCAGCAGGCCGGGCAGGCCGCGGGCTGAGTAGGCCGCGGACCGGGCGGCACGCCTGAGGAGCGCTCCCCCGTCGCCGCCCGTTGTGAAAAGCTGTGAAGGTGACTTTCGACTCCCGTGACCAGCCCGCCCTGATGATCTTCGCCGTCGGGAGCGGCACCTTCAGGCTGCGCCCCGCGCAGAAGCCCGACTTGCCGGCCATCCTGCGGCTCCTGACCGATGACCGGCGTGGCGCAAGCCGCGAGGACACGGGGGACCTGACGTCCTACGAGCAGGCGTTTGACGCGATCCACGCCGACCCCGCGCATCTCCTCGTCGTGGGGGAGCTGCTCGGGGAGGGCGAAAGCGTAGGCCCTCTGGTGGCCACCTTCCAGCTCAGCTTCATTCCGGGCCTCTCCCGCCGCGGTTCCTGGCGCAGCCAGCTCGAGGCGGTGCGCGTGGACCGAAGCCTCCGGGGCAAGGGTGTCGGGTCCGCGATGATCGGCTGGGTTGTGGCGGAGTCCCGCCGCCGGGGCTGCTCGCTGGTGCAGTTGACCACCGACAAGTCCCGCCAGGACGCCCACCGCTTCTACGAGCGCCTCGGATTCGCGGCCAGCCACGAAGGCATGAAGCTCACGCTCTGAGCCGCCTCCCTAAGTGCCGCCTCCCCTAGTGCTCCCGCGAGGCCGCGCCGCAACGCAGAAGACGCCCAGGTTCCGCTGAACCTGGGCGTCTTCCTTTTCATGCCGGGGGAGCCAAGAGCCGGTCAGACCTTGGCGGACCCCTTTGGAACAAACAGGGTTTCGGCCTGTTCCAGCGACATGCCGTTCGTCTCCGGCACCTTGTACATGACGAAGAAGAACGATGCCGCCGCAAAAAGTGCGTACATGGCGTACGTCAGCGGCAGCGAACCTGCGGCCATCACGGGGAAGCTCAGTGTGATGGCAAAGTTGGCGACCCACTGGGCTGCCGCGGCCAGGCCCAGGGCGCGTGCGCGGATCCGGGACGGGAAGATCTCGCCGAGGAGCACCCACACGAGCGGCCCCCAGGACGCGCCGAAGCTGACCACGAAGATGTTCGCGGCCACGAGGGCAACGGGGCCCCAGGCGCCCGGGAGTGAGATCTCGGAGCCGGTGCCCGTGGCGGACGCGAAGGCCAGGGCCATGGTGCCGAGGGAAACGGCCATTCCGATCGAGCCGGCCAGCAGGATGGGGCGCCGGCCGATCCGGTCCACGAGGGCGATGGCCACGAGGGTCACCAGGATGTTGGTGATGGACGTTGCCACGGAAATGGTGAGCGAGTCCTTCTCCTGGAAGCCCACGGCCTTCCACAGCGTGGTGGAGTAGTAGAAGATCACGTTGATGCCGACAAACTGCTGCAGCACGGACAGCGTGATGCCGATCCAGACCACGGCCTGCAGCCCGAACGTCTTGCCGCGGAGCGAGCCCTTCTTGCCGGCCAGCTGGTCCTCTTCGATGGCCTCGCGGATCTCGCGGAGGTGGCGGTCCGCGTCCTCATCCGGCGCGATGGAATCGAAGACCTTGCGGGCTTCCTCTTCCTTGCCCTGGAATACGAGGAAACGCGGGGACTCGGGGAGCGTGTAGGCGATCAGGCCGTAGACGACCGCCGGAACCGCGGCGGCCAGGAACATCCAGCGCCAGGCCTCGATGCCGAGCCACAGGGCCTGGTGGGCGCCGCCGGCGGCGGTTGCGAACAGCGCGTCGGAGAGCAGCGCGGCGAAAATACCGGTGGTGATGGCCAGCTGCTGCAGCGAGGCGAGCCTGCCGCGGACGTGGCGCGGAGAGATCTCGGAGATGTAGGCGGGTGCGATCACCGACGCCAGCCCGATGCCAAGGCCGCCCACGAGTCGCCAGAAGATCAGGTCCCAGACGCTGAACGCGAAGCCCGTGCCGATGGCGCTGACCAGGAACAGCAGCGACCCCAACTTCATGGCGGGAATGCGGCCGTAGCGGTCGGCCACCTTGCCGGCCATGAACGCCCCGGCGGCGCAGCCCAGCAGTGCGACGGCCACGGCGAACCCGGTGACGCCCTCGCTGAGCGCGAATTCGTCCTTCATGGCGTCGACCGCGCCGTTGACCACGGACGAGTCGAAGCCGAACAGGAAGCCGCCCACGGCGCCGGCAAGCGCCAGCCATATGACCCGCTGCGGGATCTTGGCGGTAGTTTGCTCCTTGGCGGTGGACATGGTGCTCCCTGGGGTTGGGGTTGGGTGAATGCGGTGCGGACGTCGTCGGCTGCGGATACCGGCCCAGACAGCCGGCGCACACGCGCCTAACAGTGTGCCACGTCACCGCCCGCTGTTCCACTTCGGTACAGAAGACGACGACGGCGGAACGTCCCCCCGTCGTCGTCCCGGGGCGGGGAAACGAAACGGCAGGCAGCCCCGCAAGGCTGCCTGCCGTGACGCGTGCGCGAAAGCCCCTAGTGGGCCGGCACGGACTCCTTGGCGACGGCCTTGGGGTCGGTGAGCTTCTTGTTCGGCAGGGCGAAGCTGATCAGGAAGGCGATGCCCGTGAGCACGGCCGCGGTGAGCATGACGGCGTCGATCGACTGGGCGAATCCCTCGGTGATGGGCCGGGTGAGCACGGGGTTGGCCGCGTGCAGCCAGCTGGTGTCGTTGAGGGAGTCGTTGCTGGCGCCGTTCTTGAAGAACTCGTAGAGCTTGGCGTTTGCGGGATCGGCGGCCACGGCAGGGTCCTTGAGGACCTTGAGGTAGTCGGCGTTCTGCACGGCGTCCTTCATCCCGGAGGCGATCTTGTCCGCCGCGAGGCTGAACAGCATGGAAATGAAGACGGCCGTTCCTACGGCGCCGCCCATGGAACGGAAGAACGCAGCCGACGACGTGCCCACGCCCATGTCCTTGGGCGGAACGGAGACCTGCATGGCCAGCGTGAGCGGCTGCATGCAGAAGCCCAGGCCCAGGCCGAAGAACACCGCGATCAGGCCGGGAACCCAGAGCCCGGTGTCGACGCCGAGCGAGAAGCCCATGACGACGGCGGCGCCGGTCAGGACCGCCGTGCCCAGGATGGGGAAGATCCGGTAGGTGCCGGACGACGAAATGGTCCGGCCCGCGGTGATGGAACCGGTGAGGATGCCCACGGTGAACGTGATCATCATCAGGCCGGCCTCGGTGGGGGTGAGGCCCTTCACGAGCTGCAGGTACATGGGCAGCATGGCGATCGCACCGAACATGCCGATGCCGATGATGAAGTTCAGCAGCGAGGACAGGCCGAAGGTGAGGTTGCGGAAGAGCCGGAGCGGAATGAGTGCGTAGTCGCCTGCGCGCTTCTCGGCCAGCAGGAACGCCGCGATGCCGACGATGCCCAGGCCGGTGCACAGCAGGGAACCGGCAGAGGTCCAGCCCCAGCTGCGGCCCTGTTCGGCCACGAGGAGCAGGGGAACGATAGCCAGCGTGATGGCCGCGGCGCCCCAGTAGTCAATCTTCTGCTTCACGTGCTTGGCGGGCAGGTGCAGGTACAGGAAGACGACGGTCAGCGCGGCGAGGCCGATCGGCAGGTTGATGAAGAACACCCAGCGCCAGCCGTCGAAGCCCAGGATGTTCGCGGAACCTGCGAAGGCGCCGCCCACCACGGGGCCCAGCACGGAGGAGATGCCGAAGACGGACATGAAGTAGCCCTGGAACTTGGCCCGGTCCTTCAGGGCGACAATGTCGCCGATGATGGTCAGCGCGAGGGCCAGCAGGCCGCCGGCGCCCATGCCCTGGATGCCGCGGGCGATGGCCAGTTCGGTCATCGAGTGCACCGAGCCGGCGTACAGGGAGCCGGCCAGGAAGATCAGGATCGCGGCCAGGTACAGCGGACGGCGGCCGAAGATGTCGCTGAGCTTTCCGTAGAGCGGAGTGCTCACCGTGGACGTGATGAGGTACGCGGTGGTGGCCCAGGCCTGCAGGGACAGGCCGTCGAGATCGTTGGCGATGGTGTAGATGGACGTGGACACGATGGTCTGGTCCAGCGAGGACAGGAACATGCCGAGCATAAGACCTACCATCACTGTGATGGTCTGACGCTTCGTCAGGACGTCCCCGGCTGCGGGCCCGGCGGCGGTTTTGGACATGACTGCTCCATTACGAAGAAAAGGGGGATCAAGCTTGATAGTTGCTTTCAGTAACTATCTTACTTCGTGATTTGTTCCCTTGACTCTAAAAAATGAGGAATTCACCTCAGCGCTCCACCAGGATGCC
This sequence comes from Burkholderia sp. RS01, assembly GCF_039748055.1. NCBI lineage: Bacteria > Pseudomonadati > Pseudomonadota > Betaproteobacteria > Burkholderiales > Burkholderiaceae > Burkholderia > Burkholderia sp. RS01. The sequence continues at coordinate 20,061 of NZ_JBDLAK010000006.1, read as the reverse complement.
GTCCGGATCGCACCAGATCATGGCGCCGGGGCGGATGGTCACGCCGTCGATCAGCAGTTCCACGTCCGTCTCGCCGGCGCCGGCCTTCGCGCTCTTGCGCGGATTGCTGCCGAGCGCCTTGACCCCGAGCGGCAGTTCCGCAATGGCCTCGCGGTCGCGGATTGCGCCGTTGATGACGACGCCGGCCCAGCCGTTTTCCACGGCGCTCGCCGCGATCATGTCCCCCATCAGGGCGGTGCGCAGCGAGCCGCTGCCGTCCACCACCAGCACGGCGCCGTCGCCGGGTGTGGCCAGCGTGGACTTGACCAGCGCGTTGTCCTCGAAGCAGCGGATGGTCCGGACAGGGCCGCTGAAGTGCGAGCGTCCGCCCAGTGACTGGAACTGCAGGGCGATCGAGTCGAGTTCCTCGCCGCGCTCGTCGTAGAGGTCGGCTGTGTTGACGGCGGCGGCCTTCTCGGATGTGGCGGCGGAACGGCTGGCAGGCGAAGCGGACATTGATTCTCCCTGGCTCTTGGATCGGGTCCGGTTGATAGCAACGCGGGGTCACTTAACGCCCCATGAGACGCGGGAATCGGGCCTCAAATGACCCCGCGTTGCTGGTGGCTCCCACGATAGTCTGATTTCACACGATCAAAACGATCCAGGGGGAACCTGCCATGAGTCTGTCCGACATTCCCGGTGCAGTTCCCGATCCCGGGCTGGTGGGGACGCGATCGGCCACGGCACTCGCCGAACCGACGTCCCGCGTGACGCCGCTGTGGACCACGGGCGTGGTGCTGGTCAACCTGGGAATCAACGCCGCGTTTTTCGGTCCCATCCAGGTGCTCCTCAGCCAGCAGGCCGAACATTTCGACGCCGGCCAGAAGGAGGCCATCCTCGCGCTCGTGACCGGAGCAGGGGCGGCGGTCTCCCTCGTGGCCAACCCCCTGTTCGGCGCCTTCAGCGACCGCACCACGTCCCGCTTCGGCCGGCGCGTGCCGTGGGTCGTGGTGGGGGCCGTCCTGGGGGCGGCCGCACTGATAGGCCTGGCCGGGGCGCCGAACGTGGCGGTCATGACGCTGCTCTGGTGCCTCGTGCAGGCCGGATGCAACGGCGCCTACGCTGCCATCACCGCCGCCATTCCCGACCGCGTTCCGCTACCGCAGCGGGCCACGGTGGGCGGCCTTGCCGCGATGGGACAAACGGTGGGCATCCTCATTGGCGCGGTGATTGCCGCCGCCGTCAGCGGAAACTTCGCCCTGGGGTACATCGTTTGCGCGCTCGCGCTTTTGGCCGGCGTGGTGATGTACCTGTTCAAGAGCGCCGATGTGCCGCTCCCCGCCGGTGACAGGCCGCCGCTGAACTGGATCGATTTCCTGCTTGGCTTTGTCCGGCCGCTGCGGCACCCGGACTTCGCCTGGGCCTGGATCACCCGGCTGCTCGTCAATATCGGCAACCACATGGTCACCCTGTACCTGCTGTTCTTCCTCGCGGACGCTGTCCATCTGAAGGCGACCACCGGGATGGAGCCGGCCTTCGGCGTGCTGGTGCTGACCGGGCTCTACGCCGTGTTTGTGATCATCACGAGCGTGATCGGCGGCCGGCTCAGCGACCGCATGGGCAAGCGCAAGCCCCTGGTCATAGCCTCCTCCGTGATCATTGCGCTGGCGTCACTGATCCTGGCGTTCGCGCCGACGTGGATCGGCGGTATCGTGGGCGCCAGCGTCTTGGGGATCGGCTTCGGCGCCTACCTCGCGGTGGACTTCGCGCTCATCACCCAGGTGCTGCCGCACGCCGTTGACCGGGGCAAGGACCTCGGCGTCATCAACATCGCCAACTCACTGCCGCAGGTCATCGCTCCGGCCCTGGCCTGGCCGTTCGTGACCCTCTGGGGCGGCTACGTTTCGCTCTACGTCGCCGCGGCAGTGATCGGCTTGCTGGGCGCCGTGTTCGTCGTGAAGATCAAGGGCGTCGACTAGGTTTTCGCTTGGCTGTTCGCATTTCCCCTGCGTACCGCTGACGGATGGCGTCTGCGGCCGTGCCGTATAGTTGACTGCGAATGCGGGCGGGATCGGGATGGGGGTTCTCCTGGCTGCCGCAGGAATCTCAACCTCCGGACTGATGATGCTTGAATTTAATCCTGATCTTCCGCCCATGGCCGACCCGCCGTCCCTGCCCCGACAACAGCGCCGCTACGGCCGTATCCTCGAGGTCGCGGCCGGGTTCGCGCGCAAGGGGCTCAAATCGGTAACGCTGTCCGAAGTGGCCGCGAAGGCCGATGTCCCCCTCGGCACCCTGTACCGCTACTTCCCCTCCGCCACGCATCTGATGCTGGCCCTCTACCGGCACCAGCTGAGTGAGCTCAAGGTGGGGAGTTGGCCGGGTGCGGGCACGGTCCGGATCCATGCGCTCTCCGGCGTGGTCATGGAAATCTTCCACATGCGGGTGATGCAGCCCGCCGTCGAACAGTGCCTCAACCAAGGCGTGTACCTCAAGGACAGGGACACCACGGTGCTGCTGCGCGAGATCGACACCCTGGCCGAGCGTGCGGTCACCGCCGCCAGTGGCGACGCCGTCATCTCCCGGATCCTGCTGCTGACCGTCACCGGTCTAGTCCAGTCCGTCCGCTGCCGCCGCTTGTCGCTGTTCGAAGCGGAAGAAGACCTGAAGAAGGCCTGCACCCTGCTGGTGCCGCGTCCCAGTTCCATGCGCCACACAGCGTAACCGGTCTAGACCGCCAGCCCTTCTGAAGCGCAAAATTCGGTGAAATAGGCCACAGAACCCGCCAAAATCCACTGCATCCCGTCAAATGGCCGCCCCGTGGCCAAGCAGGCCGTTCCGGAGTGTTTACCATTGCAGGACCGGAGTGGCTAGCAACCCGTACCAGCGGGCTTCCGGACGGACCCCGCCACCCTTTGGGCCGTCAGCGAAGCGCGCACCCGACCATCTTGAGCCTCCAATGCTTGAGCCCACTGTGCCGTGCGCCCACGGCTAGCCCAGGAGACAACGACGTGTCCACTGAAACGATTGCCCCCACCGACAACACCGCGGCCGAAGCGCTGACGGACCAGGAAATCTTCGCGGCCCACGAGGGCGGCAAGCTCTCCATCGCCAGCACCGTCCCGCTCGCCAACAAGCGCGACCTCTCCATCGCGTACACCCCGGGCGTCGCCCAGGTCAGCCGCGCCATCCACGCCGACCCCAAGCTTGCCAAGACCCACACCTGGGCCCAGCGCCTGGTGGCGGTAGTCAGCGACGGCACCGCCGTCCTCGGCCTGGGAAACATCGGCGCCAGCGCCTCGCTGCCCGTCATGGAGGGCAAGTCCGCCCTCTTCAAGGCCTTTGGTGAACTGGACTCCATCCCGCTGGTCCTCAACACCACGGATGTGGACGAGATCGTGGAAACCCTTGTCAGGCTCCGTCCCAGCTTCGGCGCCGTCAACCTCGAGGACATCTCGGCGCCGCGCTGCTTCGAGCTGGAGGAAAAGCTCATCGAGGCCCTGGACTGCCCCGTCATGCACGATGACCAGCACGGCACCGCCGTCGTGGTCCTTGCCGCACTGACCGGAGCTGCCAAGGTCACCGGGCGCGAGCTCGAAGGCCTGCGCGTGGTCGTCTCGGGCGCCGGCGCCGCCGGCATCGCCGTCGCCGAAATCCTGCTCACTGCAGGCATCAGCGACGTCGTGCTGCTGGACTCCCGCGGCGTGATCAACGCCGAACGCCCGGACATCGCCGCGGACTCCGCCAGCAAGAAGGCCCAGATGGCGCAGCGCAGCAACCCCCGCGGCATCGCGGGCGGCCCTGCCGAGGCCCTGCTCGGCGCAGACGTTTTCGTCGGCGTCTCGTCCTCGAAGCTGGCCGAGGAACACCTGAAGCTGATGAACCACAGCTCTATCGTGTTCGCGCTGTCCAACCCGGACCCCGAAGTGCTGCCCGAGGTGGCCGCCAAGTACGCTGCCGTGGTTGCCACCGGACGCAGCGACTTCCCGAACCAGATCAACAACGTCCTGGCCTTCCCGGGCATCTTCCGCGGCGCGCTGGACGCCGGTGCGCGCCGCATCACGCCTGCCATGAAGCTCGCCGCAGCACGCGCCATCGCTGCCCTGGCCGAGGAGGGGCTGTCCGCGGACTACATCGTGCCCAGCCCGCTGGATCCGCGGGTGGCGCCGGCCGTCACGGCCGCCGTGGCCGCGGCGGCCGTGGAAGACGGAGTCTAACGGGCCTCTGCCTGAGAGCGGCTGCCGCCAACGGCAGCTGAGACGGCTGACTGAAGCCCGACGGCGGTGCCTCCCGTGCTGGGGAGGCGCCGCCGTCGTCGTTCCCCGGACGGGAACGCGGGACCGGAACTCCGGGACGGGAACCCTAGACTGGGGGAATGAACGCCCAGACCGTAGTGACCGTCCTGTGCGGCCTGGCCATCGTCGTGGGCGTGGCCGGCACCGTCATCCCCGTGCTGCCCGGCAGCTTCCTGATCGGCCTGAGCCTGCTGGCCTGGGCCATCTGGGGCGGCGAAGGCACCACCGGCTGGGTGGTTTTTGCCATCGGCATGGTCTTCGTGCTGGCCGGCATGGCGGCCAGCGCCGTGCTCGCCGGCCGCAAGCTCAGGCAGCACAGGATCCCCAACCGGAGCGTCGTGGCCGGCATCGTGCTGGGCATCGCGGGCATGTTCATCATTCCCGTGGTGGGGCTGTTCGTGGGCTTTGCCGCCGGGCTCCTGCTCAGCGAACTCCACCGAACGCGCGACTTCCGCACCGCCCTGACCACCAGCTGGGCGGCGCTCAAAGCCACCGGCCTGGGCATGCTCGCGGAGTTCGGGCTGGCCTGCCTGGCCGCCAGCACCTGGGTCATTGGCGTGTGGGTGGCCGCGGCTGCGGGCTAGATTCGCTGAGCTATTAGCATGGAGGAATGACCGCGGGGCAGATTCCAGGACCGATCTACCGCGACACCCGCGACCTCACGCCGTTTGGCGGCAGTCAGGTCCGCACCCCGGTGAAGGAAATTGCCGAGGGCGTCGGCGGGCTGCTCCACGGTGTGCTTGGCGGCAGGGACTCCGCGCGGATCAGCGTGGACGGCAGCGTCCCCAGGCTCAAGCTCCTCCCGGGCAAAGCCACCAAGGCCGTCTACGAGGCCATCTTCGCCAGCACCGACCCCAACCGGCTGATTGCCGCCGCCCGCGAGTACCCCGGCTGGGCGGGCCTCTGCTGCGTGATGGCCGGGCTGCTCGCCCACAAGCAGGGCGGCTACCTGCGTGCCGTGGAACTGCTGCAGCGCGGCCTCAGCATCAGGAACGACGACGACGCGAACCAGTTCGCGGCCAGCTACCTGACGCGCGTGGTCACCCGGGTGGAAGTCGCCGAACGCGTCGAAGTGCCGGTGCTGTTCAGCGAGGAATCGGTGTTCCTGGCCCTGTCGCATGCGCTGCGCGAGACAGGGCAGACGGAAGCGGCGCTGGAGGCGCTCTCCATGCTGCCGCCGTCGCTGCCCACCGCCCTCGCCAAATGCGCGCTGGCCTACACCCTTGGGCGGGACCGCGAGGTTGTGGTCTGGACTGAAGGGCTGCTCAACGCGGATGACCTCTCCGCCGCCCTGTTGCTGGTCCGGGCGCGTTCGCTGCGCCGGCTCGGCGCCCACGAGCCCGCGCAGCGGGCCCTGAAGGAGGTCCTGCGGCGGCGCAAAACCAGCATGGCCCTGCGCAACGACGCCCTGACTGACCGGGCCCTGCTCGCGCTGGATAACGGCCGCAAGTCCCTGAACCCGCGGGACTGGCGGCGCCGGCGTGCCGAGCTCGAGACATTCGAGGTCATCCGCAAGGACGTCGAGGAGCGCCGGCTCTGGGAGCAGGAGTGGAAGGAACTGGACGGGGACTGACGCCGCTGCCCGTCCTGTGGCCCTTGTGGGTGGCACGCTGCCGGGGTAGAACGGACAAATGACCGACGCAATCAACAGCTGGGTGGAAGCCTACATCCGGGCCTGGACCTCCAACGCGGCCGACGACATCCGGGCACTGTTCACCGAGGATGCCGTCTACGCCACCCGCCCGTATGACCCGGACGCCTGGCGCGGCCGGGAGCAGATCGTGGAGAAGTGGATCGAGTCCGCAGACAAGCCCGAGGACTGGAGGTTCGAGTGGTCCGTCCTGGGAACCGACGGCGACCTCGCCTTCGTGCAGGGACGCACCACCTATCTCGATGACAGGCCGAGCTACGAGAACCTCTGGGTGATCCGGCTTGGCGCGGACGGACGGGCCAGCGCCTTCACCGAGTGGTTCATGGAGCGCAAGGCCTGAGGGTCGGCTAGGCCAGGTCCGCGATGAGCGGGAGTAGCTGTTCGGAGAGCAGTACCGCGCCGAGGCACACCATGATGATCCCGCTGGTCAGTGTCACCTTGCGGGCGGCGCCCGGCCGGGACTGCAGAAGCTTCCGCGACAGCAAGGCGACGCAGGTGTAGACGATGGCTGCCAGCAGCACGAACGTCAGGCCGAGCAGTCCCGACTGCACCGGTACGGGCAGCGGCGCCTCGGCGCTGACGAACTGCGGCACGAGCGCGACGTAGAAGAGCAGGCCCTTGGGGTTGATTCCGCTGGTCCCCATGCCTTGGAGGAAGGTTCGGAGCTGGTTCTGCCCGGGGTTGTCGGCGGCGGCCGCCGCGGTGAAGCTCGCGCCCCGCCAGGACCTGATGGTGGCGGTCCCCAGCCACAGCAGGTAGGCGGCGCCGGCAACGGTGATCCAGCCCAGGACTCCGGGCATGCCGGCAAGGAGGGCTGCCAGGCCCGCCACCATAAGGACGGTGTGCAGGACGTAGCCGCTGCACAGGCCGGCCACCGCGGGGACAAAACTGCGCCGCCCCAGGCCCGCCGTGATGGAGTAGGCCCAGTCCACCCCGGGGGTGCAGGCGAGGGCGGCGGCGACCACCACGAACGCTAGGAATAGCTGAAGATTCACGCTGGGCTCCTGACTGAGGGTTACAGGAAAAAGCCTAGGCAAATCACCGCCATAAGTGTTCACTGTTTTCGCCCAGATCGCCGCCTGGCGGGTAAGATTTTTGCGTGATCGACCATATCGACAGAAATATTTTGCGCTACCTCAAAGAGGACGGGCGGATGACTGCCACGGCCCTCGCTGCGAAGGTGGGCCTGACCGTGGCGCCGTGCCACCGCCGGCTCCGGGACCTGGAGTCGTCCGGCGTGATCCGCGGCTATAAAGCGGACATTGACCCGGCCGCCGTCGGGCTCGGTTTTGAGGCGATCGTCTTCGTGACCCTGCGGCAGGTGGACCGGCCCACCATGGAGATCTTCGAGAACCGCGTGGCAGGGAATCCCAACATCGTGGAGGCCCAGCGGCTGTTCGGCTCCCCGGACTACCTGCTGAAGGTGATTGCCGCGGACCTTCCGTCCTATCAGCGCTTCTACGACAGCGAGCTGACGTCCCTCCCGGGCGTGGAACGGCTGACGTCGACGCTGGTGATGAAGAACCTGAAGTCGAACGCAGGCCCGCCCGTCTGAGCACGCTCCAGCGTTAAATGCGGCCGGCCGCGGAAGGTGACTTCCGCGGCCGGCCCGTTGTTGTCGGCCCCGGGCTCAGCGGGGATTCAGGACAACGTTCTGGAGGGCGCCCGTTCCCGTGCCCGTATGGAGCCAGAGCGTCCCGTCGGGCGAGGTGGAGAGGATGTTCGGGTTGGCTGTTCCGGCGAACCTGCCCACGCTGGCCAGTGACTGGAAGGCGTTCCAGCCGGCGCCGAGCTGCTTGCGGGCCAGGAAGCCGGAGGCTCCGTTGCCGGGGTAGAGCCAGAGGTTGCCGTCAGCGGTGCGGGCCATGAGGTCGGCCTTCCCGTCGCCGTTGAAGTCGTTCGCGGCAATCACCTGGTCGAAGATCCCCCAGCCGGAGCCGATCTCCTTGCGTGCCAGGAAGCCGCCGGTCCCGTTCCCGGGGTACAGCCAGAGCTTGCCGTCCGCGGACTGGCCGATGACGTCGTTGCGTCCGTCGCCGGAAAAGTCGCCCGGTGCCAGCATCCGCGTGAAAATGCTCCAGCCGCTGCCGATCTTCTTGGGCGCCAGGAAGGTTCCCTTCCCGTCGGTCGGGTAGAGCCAGAGCGAGCCGTCGGCCTGCCGGGCCACCAGGTCCGGGCCGCCGGCGCCGTTGAAGTTGCCCGCGGAGATCACTTGGTCAAAGCCCTGCCAGCCGCTGCCGATCTGGCGGGCGGCGCGGAACCCGCCGGAACCGTTTCCGGAGTAAAGCCGCAACGCGCCGTCCGCGGAACGGGCCAGGACATCCGGTTTACCGTCGCCGTCAAAGTCGCCGGCCTCCCAGACCTGGCTGAAGGAGTTCCAGCCCGAACCGATCTTGAGCTTGGCTGCGAACCCGCCGCCGCCGTTTCCGGGATACGCCATGAGGGCGCCGGTCTTGCTGGCAACCAGAACGTCCGTGTGGCCGTCGGCGGTGAAGTCCTGGCCGCCCATCAGGTCGGCCGCGCCGTTCCAGCCCGTCGCTAGGGTGGTGCGCGCCAGGAATCCGCCCGTTCCGGTGCCCGGGTAGAGGTACACGGTGCCGTCGCTGCTCCGTGCCAGCAGGCCGGGGGCGCCGCCGGCGAGCCCGCCGGCGCCCGCCAGGGCAGTGAACCCCTGCCAGCCGGTTCCCACGAGTTTTGCCGGCAGGAAGCCGCCGGTCCCGTTGCCCGGGTACAGCCACAGTGATCCGTCGGCGCGCATGCCGATCAGGTCGCGGCGCTGGTCGCCGTCGAAATCGCCGGCCGCGATGATGCGCTTGAAGATGTCCCAGCCGGACCCGATCTGCTTCCGTGCCTGGAAGCCGCCGGTGCCCGTGCCCGGGTACAGCCAGAGGGCGCCGTCGGAGGTCCGTGCAATGAGGTCACTGCGGCCGTCACCGTTGAAGTCGCCGTCGCCCAGGACCGTGTTGAAGGCGTTCCACCCGATGCCGATCTTGACCGGTGCGCCCAGCTTGTTTCCGGCCTGGCCGACGAGCAGGAGCAGTGAGCCGTCGGCTTCGCGTGAGATGGCATCTGCGCGGCCGTCGCCGTTGATGTCGCCGGCCGAGAACTGGATTTTGGTGCGCAGCGCGAGGTCGGCGTCGATGGTGACGGTGGCCGAAGCGGCCGTGACGGCGTTGATGGTCACCCGTGTCCCGGCGTGGGTGGTGAACGTGCGGCCTGCCTGCCAGGCGTGGTTGGGGCTGTAATAGCCGCTGAACGGAATGGTGGACGGCATCAGCGTCAGGGACGACGACGGGGTAGCCCCGCCGCGCTGGACGATCTTGACGCCGCGGTTGCCTGCGGACCCCGACGCGAGGTAGGAGTCATAGCCGGCCGGCTCCCTCAGCTCAAGGTAGTAGACCTCCCGGCTGACGGGATCGGTGAACTTCACCGCGCGGCCTGCGCCGGTTCCGCCCCACGGTTTCAGCGTGTAGCTTTTCACGCCGGCGGCGACGCCCAGGTCGCGGATTTCGTTGCCCAGGCCGAGGCCCCTCCAGTCCCAGAAAGGCGAGCTGATCACCGGCATGCTCGGGTGCGATGCGCCCATGAGGTCGGTGGTGTCGCCGTATTCACGGATGTAGCAGGAGGAATCGGTGAACTGTCCGGTGCTGGTGGTGCCGACGTCGGACGCGCCGCTGCTGCACTGCAGTGCGTCGGCATGCATGGACCCCAGAACGTGGCCGAACTCGTGCGCGATCACGCTGCTGGTGTAGGTGCTGATCTGGGGCATCAGCACGCGCCCGCTGTTGCCGTTGCTGCTGTAGCCGGCGCCCAGGGCGCCGGAGGACAGCGTGGCGGTCGGGACGAAGACGACGAGCGCGGTGTTAGCGCTGTAGGCCCACTTCAGCTCGCTGGTAATCGTGTTGATGACGTCGTAGTAGGACTGCGTCGACTTGGCGGCGGACAGGAACCCTGTGGTGCGGCTGGTGACGGTCATGGAGATGCGGCCGTTGGACATCGCCTTCCAGTAGTTGCTGGAAGCCGCGACGGCCTGCTCGGCCGAGGCCAGGGAAACGATGTTCCTGTTGTCAGCCAGCTTGGCGATCACCAGTTTGACGTTGATCGGTGCCGCGGCCGTACCCCCCGCCTCCGTCTGCAGGGCGAGTCCCGTGGGAAGCCCGTCCATGGGCACCCCGGGGGCCGACTCGTACACGTGATCCCCGTGCGGGGTCCCCTCGATGAACTGCGCAGCGGGACCGTCCACTGCTGGATCGGCCGCCGCCAGTGACGGGCTGGCCGGGAGGGCGACAAGCCCCGCGGCGAGCACCAGCAGGCCGGTGGCAGAGGCGATGGAACGGGAAATTAAGCGCATGGAGTTCCTTATTGAGACCGAACCCTGGCGGAGACCTTGGGGTGGAGGGCGCAACGGCCGGCCGCGACGCGCTGCAGGCTGATGCAGGATCAGGCTACAGTCGGCACCGCAGGACAGGCGGCAGAATATCCGCAGTTTTATCCAATGATTTGCACAAGATCGGAGTGGCGCGCGGAATGTCGCCCCTCAGTCGCCTAAAAGCCCCGTGGTCCGGTAAGGAATCACTTCGCGCAGAAACATGCTCGTGGACGTACGCACGATCCCCGGGCACAGCCGGATCTCCTCGGAGACCCGGTACAGGTCATCCGGGCTGGTGGCCACCACCCGGATCAGGAGGTCGGTGTCCCCGGCCGGGGCATGGCACTCCAGCACCTCCGGGATCTCGCGGAGGGCCGCGATGGCCTCGTTGAGGTGGCTCTGGTCCAGTTCAGCGCTCACCGCTGCCGCCACACCCCGCCCCAGGGCGGCGGGAAGCACGCGGCTGCTGTTGGGACGGAGCGCGCCCGACGCCGTCATCCGCTCCAGGCGTGACTGAACGGTTCCGCGGGCCAGTCCCAGGCGCTGGGCCAGCACCATGATCGGCGCCCGCGGATCCTCGTCCAAGGCGGCCAGGATCCGCCGGTCGGTGGCATCGAGCTGCTGCAATCTGATCACTTCCTGCATATCAGGGACCCTGGAGTTGGTCAGATTGACCATCTCAGGCAATGCCTGTTGCGCCAACTGTATGACTTCTGCTCAAATTGTGGCAACAAGGGCAGCGGCCACCGCCTACGCCCGCAGGCTACAGGTCCCCGGCACACCACCCGGCCCCTGGACCACGCTTCCCGCAAGGAAGCCGCCGCTGATTGACACTTGTTCACGCATCGTCTGTCCGCAAGCAGTGCCACGGTTCGAGGGATGGAGCTCCGATACGGAGCTCTGAAGCCCGGATCCGGCACGGCAAGAGCCCCTGAGCCACCGAGCCCGGTATTTGCCGGAGTGCGCGGTAGCTGAGGGGCTCTTGTGTTGTTCGGCATAGGCTGGAGGGCATGACCAGCGCTGGCCGTTTCGCCCCCAGCCCGTCCGGTGAGCTGCACGTCGGCAACCTCCGGACGGCCATCCTTGCGTGGCTCTTCGCCCGTTCCACCGGCCGGCGCTTCCTGCTGCGCGTCGAGGACCTGGACCGGGCCCGCGCCGGGGCGGAGGCTGAGCAGCTCCGCGATCTGGCGGCCGTCGGCGTGACCTGGGACGGCGATGTCGTGCGGCAGACCGACCGTGAACCGCTTTACTCGGCGGCGATCGCCGGGCTCGCGGCCGATGGGCTCACTTACGAATGCTTCTGCACGCGCCGGGAGATCCAGGAGGCGCCGTCCGCGCCGCATGCGCCGCAGGGCGCCTACCCGGGGACGTGCAGGGGGCTGTCGACGGCAGAACTCGAGTTCAGGCGGTCCACCCGCCCCGCCGCCATCCGGCTGCGGTCCTCCGTCGCGGAATGGGCGGTCCACGACACCCTGCACGGGGCCTACGCGGGCATGGTGGACGACTTCGTGCTGCGCCGCAACGACGGCGTGACGGCTTACAACCTCGCCGTGGTGGTGGACGATGCAGATCAGGGCATCGACCAGGTGGTCCGCGGGGACGACCTCCTGCCGTCCACGCCGCGGCAGGCATATCTCGCCTCGCTGCTGCATATGTCGATTCCGGAATATGCGCACGTCCCGCTGGTGGTCAACGCCGACGGCGCACGGCTGGCGAAGCGCGACGGCGCGGTGACGCTGGCAGACCTGGCCGCCGTCGGGGTTTCCCCCGACGCCGCCCGCCGGACGATCCTGGAATCGCTGGGGCTGCCCGGCGAGAGCCTGGAGTCGGCGCTTGACGCGTTTGATCCCGCATCGCTGCCGCGGGAGCCGTGGGTGTGGCCGGGCGTCTAGTTGGTGCCCGCGGAGTTGGTGCCGGTGGGTACGCTGAATACATGCCAGAACAAGGATTGCCGGAAGCACGCTTCACCGTAGAGACCGCCAAGGTCCTCGCCGAAGTGGCGCACAACCGCCAGAAGGACAAGCTCAAGCGCCCGTACCGCGAGCACGTTATCGCGGTCGGTGATGCGCTCGCCGATTTCGACGACGACATCCGGATCGCCGGCTACCTCCATGACATCGCGGAGGACACGCCCATCACGCGGCAGGCGCTGCTGGACATGGGCGTCTCGGAGCGGGCGGTGGGCATCATCGAGCGGGTCACCAAGCGGCTGCACGACAACCCGGACGATTACGAGGCCGGCATCCGTTTCATCGCCGAGGACCATGATGCCACCCTGGTGAAAATCGCCGACAACGCGCACAATTCCCTGCCCGAACGGGTGAAGGCGCTGGCCGAGAAGTGGCCGGACAAGCCGCCGGTGACGCGCTATGCCGACGCCCGTCCCGTGCTGTACGCAGCCGTTCCCGAGGCCGAGATCCGGATGATCCTGGCGAGGGTGAACCCTTGGCTGCTCGAGGAACTGGACGACCGCCTGGACGAGGCGGACGACACCGACTACGAGAATCTGTCCTACGAAGACGCCCCGCAGGTCGGGCCTGCCGCGACCCCCGAGCCTGAGCCGCCGGTCGAGCCTGTCGGCACCCCCGGGACGGACGGCGCACCCAGGGACTAGCCATGCTGGCCTACGTCCTCACCCGGTACGGCGGGGCAGACGCCATGGAACTCCGGGACGTCCCCGAACCGCATCCCGGACCCGGCGAGGTGCGGATCCGGGTCGCTGCCGCGGGGCTCAACCCGGTCGACTACAAGCTGCGCCAGGGAAAGCTGCGGGCCATCAGCTCCTACAGGCTTCCCATCATCGCCGGCTGCGAGGTGGCCGGAACGGTGGACGCCGTCGGACCCGGAACGGGCGGTTTCGAAATCGGGGACCGCGTGTATGCGCGCGTCGACAAGGCCACCCTCGGCGCTTTTGCAGAGCTTGTGTGCATTGATCAGGCGATCGTCGCCGCCATGCCGGCGTCGCTGGGATTCGCCGAAGCGGCGGGACTGCCGCTGGCCGGCCTGACCGCGCTTCAGGCCCTGCGCGACGAACTCGCCGTCGGGAAGGGCACCAGGCTCTTCATCTCCGGTGGCGCAGGCGGCGTGGGAACGCTGGCGATCCAGCTGGCCAAGCACTTCGGTGCCGAGGTGACCACCACGGCGTCCCCGCGCGGCGACGAACTGGTGCGGAGACTCGGCGCGGACCGCGTGATCGATTACACCCGGAAACGCATAGCCGACGAACTGCCGGACTATGACGCCGTGCTGGACCTGGTGGGCGGCGACACGCTGAAGCAGTCTTTCCGGATCCTCAAGCCGGGAGGCAGGGTGGTGTCGATCGCGGGAGTCCCCGAGCCGCTGACCGCGCGGAAGGACCTGGCCGCCCCCGGCTGGGTCGCGGCGCTCTTCTGGGCCATCAGCCTTCCGGTCCGGTTGCGGGCAAGGCGGGCGCGCGCCGGCTACCGCTACCTCTTCATGCATCCCAGCGGGGATGACCTGCGCTTCCTCGCCGCGCTGGTGGGTGAAGGGGCGCTTCAGCCCGTCGTTGACAGCGAGTATCCGTTCGGCGGCATCGCTGACGCCTTCGCCGCCCTGGAGAATGGGCGCGCCAAAGGGAAAATCGTGGTCATTCTGCCGGCGCCACGGTAGCCCCGCCTTCCAAGTGCTCCAATGCGGCGGCCAGCCGCTCCGTGCCGCGGCGCTCATCAATGACGATGGACGCGGCAAGAGCCAGGACAATCACCATCAGGCAGACGGGCAACGAAACCCCGGCTTCGGCGAGGGCAACGGCGCCGGCCAGCACCGCCACCACTCCGGCGGCGACGGCAATGACGGTGCGGTCCGCGCAGATCATGACGCTGAACAGCCAGGTCAGGGAGAGTTTGAACAGCGCTACGGGGATTGCAATGCTGGCAACCGCCACGGCGGCGCTGATGTGCGCCCCATGGTCGATGTAGTAGGCGGCCACATGCAGTCCGGCGCCCGTCGCGGCAATGGCAGCGAAGACCGGCATGTGCCCGTAGCCGAAGAAGAATGAGCGGTGCCGCTGGAGGTGCAGGGCCTGGCCGGCGGGCAGGATGAAGTAGATCCACCACATGCTGAAGGCCAGCGCTGTTCCGCCGAACCCCACCAGCGCCGCATCGACGCTCCAGCCATGGTTGGCCACGATGGCGCGGAGGGTTTCGATCGCGCCGATCAGGCATTCGCCGAGGGCGATGATGGCGAGTAGCCCGTAGCGTTCGGCGATGTGGTGCGTGTGCCACGGGGTCCGCATTGACCGCTCGGCGACGTAGGGCGTGGCCATTTCCAGCACGTAGAGGGGGACGATCATCAGGATGGTCGTCGGTAGGTCGGCCTGAATGATCAGCACCGCGATCCAGCCGAGCTGCACCGTGCCAAGGTAGCTCGCGTACCGCAGGCAGGTCTGGCGGCGGGCCGGGTCCTGCCGCGCCGCGCGCAGCCATTGGAAGACCAGGGCAAGGCGCATGATCACATAGCCGCCCACGATCACGGCGTTGTCCACATGGTCGCCGGCCACGAGCGAGCGGAACAACGGCTCGATGCCCATGGCGAGAATCAGCACGCCCAGGAGCTGGACCATGGTGACCACCCGGAAGACCCAGTCGTCGGTGTCGTAGGCGCTGGCGAACCAGGTGAAGTTGATCCAGGCCCAGATCACGGCGAACATCGCGAAGGAGAAGCCGAGCAGTCCCGCGCCGAAGTGGGCTTCGGCGATCTCGTGGGCGAACTGGCTTCCCGCCACCCCGAACGCAATGACAAACGTGAGGTCGAAGAATAGTTCCAGCGGCGTGGCAGTCCTGTGTTGCTCGTGGGGATTGCGGCCGCCCATGCGGGCTGCGGCATGCCGCAGCGGGTTCGGAGACATGGCTCAAAGAGTAGCGCCGGGGCGGCCTCTATTCCAACGGATCGCGAGGACCGGCGTAACGGGGCGGGAAGGAGCCGGTCCGGGCCAGCCACAGCAGGCCGATGTAGGCAACATCCAGCACACTGCAGAGCGCGCCGACGCCAAGGACCAGCGGTGAATTCCCGTACCAGCCGAACACCACCGTGGGGGCCAGCGTGCCGATCCATTTCGCCACCGCGATGACGAGCGATTGGCCCCGGCTGCCGCCGCGCGCCACGAACATCGCGATGAACAGGCCGGACATCAGCAGGTTCTGCAGGAAGGCGGCATAGCGGGCGGCGTCGTCCCAGCCGAACTCCACCACGAACAGCAGCTGCACCGCCATGGCCGTGACGCCCAGCAGCACCGCCCAGCCGATGAAGAGCCGCCGGGTGACCCAGGACGGCAGCTCCGCCCTCCCGAACCTTAGGAACGTGTACACGATGAGGACGTCGGCCACTCCCCACACGATGTTGAAGACGCCCTGGGCGGTAATCCCGGTGGCCACGGAATGCGAGGCGTGGACCACCTCCCAGGCGAAGTTCAGGGCCAGGGCCGCCGCCGGGATGGCGTAGGTGCGGCCGCGGAAGCCGATCCGGATGGCCTCTGCGTACACCACGGTCCAGGCCAGCCCGCTCACAACCGTCAGGAACAGGATCACGGCGCCTCCTTCCCGTGGCGGCAGGGCAGCCCTACACCCGGCCGAGTGCCTCGATGTCCTCGAGGAAGGTCTCGTGCACCTCGTCGCTGACGGTGGTCCGGGTATCCGCGATGGCATCGAGATAGTCCTGCGTGGCGGGGCCCTTCCGGACGGCCTCGCGGACAGCCACGGTGCCCCCGGACGCCAGCCCGCCGTCGTCGTACACCGCTTTTTCCAGCGCACGCTGGGAGGCGCTGCGGGCGGCGTATTCGATGTCCGCGGGGGAGAAGCCCTCGGTGCGGTCCACCAGAAGCTCCACGTCGACGTCGTCCACCACGGCGGCGGGGATGAAGCGCTGCCACATGGCCTCGCGGGCCTGGCGGTCCGGGAGCCCGATGGGGATGACGTAGTCGAACCGGCCGTGGCGCAGGAACGCGGTGTCCAGGGCGCGGATGAAGTTGGTGGCGCAGACCAGCAGGCGGCCCGGCTGTTCGCGGAAGGCCGGGATGATCTTGAGGAGTTCGTTGGTGACGCCCTGCAGCGGCGACGGGGGCTCGCCCGAGCGCTGCGAGGCGATCTCCTCCACCTCGTCGATGAACACCACGGCGTGCTCCAGCTCGGCGATCTCCAGGAACGTCTCGCGCAGCGCCCCGGCCAGGCCCTTGGGATCGGAGGCCAGCCGGGAGGGGAACACCTCCACGAACGGCCACTCCAGACGGGACGCGATTGCCTTGGCGAAGGTGGTCTTTCCGGTGCCGGGCGGCCCGAACAGCACGACGGCGCGCGGCGGCACCACGCCGTACTCGTCCGCCAGGTCCGCCTCGGCCAGCGGCAGCACGAGGCGCCGTTCCAGCAGCTCCTTTTCGCGGCGCATGCCGGCCACGTTCTCCCACAGGTCCCGGGCCAGGATGCGGCCGCCCAGCAGGCCCAGCGGCTCAAGCTCCTGGCGCTGGACTGGGATGGTGCGCTCGAAGTAGCGCAGGTTCTTCTTGAGCATGAACCCCCGGCTCAGGAAGGCCTCCACCCTGGTTTCCGACTCCGGCATGAGGGCGGACAGCTTGTTGAGCCCGTGTGGCGCCATCCGGTTCTCGACGGCGGCCAGCAGCGACGTTCCGATCCCGCGGCCGCGGTACTCGGGCAGCGTGGCCAGGAAGACGATCCAGCCTTGGTCGTGCGCGGCACGTCCGACGGCGGCGCCCACCACCTGATCGCCCAGCACCGCCACGACGGCGTGGTCCTTTTCGCAGGACGCGAGCACTTCGGAGAGCGCGTACACGGGTTCAACGTTGGTGGCCTTCAACGACTCCCAGAGGTGCAGGATGCCGTCCAGGTCCGCTGAGTGGAAATCCCTGATCCGCCAATTGGTCATGAAGTGTCTCCCGGATGGTTCGTCGCTGAGCCAGTTTGAGTCTGTCTGCTGAGCATATGCGAACCGGCCGGGCAGGGGGTTGCGCGCGCGTTGCGTTACGCGGGCCGGTCAGCCCTTGGCCGGGTCGCGGTTCTTGGCCTTGGAGCCCCACCAGAGATGGTGGGGCCGGTGGCTTTCCTTCACATGCACCACCAGGACCGGGCAGTCGGCATGCGAGACGCAGGCTGAGCTCACCGACCCCAGATGCAGGCCCAGGAATCCGCCGTGCCCCCTGCGGCCCACCACCAGCATTCGTGCTCCTGCTCCAGCCTCCACCAGCTTCTCCGGTGCGGGGCCGCGCACCAGCTCCGTGGTGAGGCCCTCGGGGGCGTCCGGTCCGAACGCCTTGTCGACGGTTTCCGCCAGTATTTTGGCGGCGGAGGCCTCGAACGCGTCGAAGTCCGGCGGCACATAGCCGGCGTACATCTCGGGAAAATTCCAGCAGGCCACGGCGTGAACCCGTGCGTCCAGGGCGGGCGCAACCCGGGCCGCGTAGCGCAGCGCCTCTATGGAGGACTCCGAACCGTCCACGCCGACAACCACTTTGCCTTCAGCATCCATCACCGTTCTCCTTTGACATGTGGATCCTCGATAAGCCGTTTAGAGTCTCTGCGCCTGTTGCAGGTGCATCGGAACACCCGCCGCTGCGGCTTCCCGGAACCGGGCGTCAATGTGCACCACGTCCCGGCCTTCCCTCTGCAGCAGGCTGGCCGCCACGCCGGCCCGGTAGCCGGAATTGCAGTGCACCCAGATCCTGCCGGGCGGAAGTTCGTCCAGGCGTCCCAGCAGTTCGTGCAGCGGCACGTTGAGCGCATCGGCCACGTGGGATGCGTTAAACTCCTCCGTGCGCCTGACATCCAGCACCGTGTCGCCGGCGGGTTTTTCGGCGACCACGGCGGCCCACCCGGCCCGGGGGTAGGAGGCGACGGCGGCGCCCGGCGCCAGTGCGTGGGGCTCCGTGCCGACAGCGGCGTCCGGGCGGTCGATACCGATGCGGGAGAGGTCCCGGATGGCGCTCCGCAGATCCTTGCGGTCGCCCACGAGGGTCAGTTTCTCTCCCCACGGCAAGACCCAGCCGAGGTACGAACTGAAACTGGACCCGGACCCATACTCGAAGCTCACGGTTCCCATCAGGTGGCTGCTCGCGAACAGCACCCGGCGACGGAGGTCCACCACCCACTCGCCCCTCGCCAGCCGGCTGACGAGTTCAGCGCCGTCCAGGGATTCTGGCAGGCTCAGGTCCGCGGGCTCTGGGCCGGTCATGTTGATCGGGGCCATGTGGGCGTAGTAGGAGGGATAGGCCGAAAGGTTGGCCATCAGTTCGGCCACAAAATGCTCGGGGTCCGGATCGGTCAGGGCGTGGTTGGTGGCGCGTTGCTCCCGGATGGTGGACGCCGCCGCGCCCGTCGCCGGGCCGGTAGAGCAGAATGAGCCGAAACCGTGGGTCGGGAACAGGGCGGCGTCGGGACCGGCCTCGTCAGCCAGCCGGCGCACCGAGGCGTACTGGTCCCTGGCCAGCCCGGCCGTATCTGCGGGGCCGGCCAGGTCCGTGCGGCCCACCGAGCCGTAGAGCAGGCTGCCGCCGGAAAAGACAGCCTTGGTGCGCCCGTCCGTGACCACGTAGGACAGGTGGGTGTGCGTGTGGCCGGGCGTGGCCACGGCCCTGAGGGAGAAGCCGCCGATCTGCACGGTCTGTCCGTCGGTGATGGGCTCGCGCTCGAATGCCACGGAATCCGCGGCGTTGACCAGGTACTTTGCGCCGTGGGCGCGGGCCAGGATCAGTCCGCCGGTGAGGTAGTCGTTGTGGACGTGCGTCTCGGCGACGTGGGTGATGGGCACGCCTGCCTGCCGCGCGGCTTCCTCGATGCGGTCCGTGTCCCGCTGGGCGTCGATCACCAGCCCAACTCGGCCGTCATGGACCAGGTAGCTGCGGTCCCCCAGCTGCGGGGTTTCGATGACGACGACGTCCATTGATCCCGGTCCTTCGACGTTCCGCGGCCCGCGCGCCTTCGTGCGCCCCCGGATTCTTCAATCGTAGGCCGATTGGCGGCGGAAACGGCCCGTCGCACGGGAAACTCTGGCATTTCTGCACCACTTTGCCGGGCCGCCCGGGTGTGGAGGCCCGGAACCACGGCCCGGGCCCGTCGGGGAACGGCGTATAGCGGAGCAGAAATGCCGGGAAGGATGTTTTCAGACCTTAATGGGGACTGGATGTATCTCGTCTGCCGGGTGGCCGGTACGTTCGTGTATGCGCCTCACCGCGTCCGCCGACGGGGCCTCGGACAGGCAGTAGACGACGCCTGATTCGGGGTCACCCCAAGCCGTCTTGAACACGACGCCTTCCTCGCTTTGAATCGCCAGGTCCGCATCGTGTGCAGCTTGAAGGTCCTCCTTGGTCAGTCCAGTCATGTTGCGATGGACATCCATGAATTCCGGCATGATGACACTTCCTTATTAGGGCTTGATGATGGTGCAGGGTGCGGCCAAGCTACGCCCGCGCCAGCCCGGGGGTCAAGAAGCAAAACGCGGACGGCGGCGCCCGGCTAAGTTGCCAGGGAACCCGGGTGCCCCAGGGGTCGTGCAGGAACCCTGGGATTAAGCACGAACGGACACTTGGGCCACTTTCATCAAGGGCCTCGAGTGTCCGTTCGCGCTCAATTGTTGCGGGCTAGATGCGGTCCGTGCCGCCGGGGCCGGGGCGGTTTGCGATTACGGGGGACATTCCGGTGTAGCCGTCGCGGGTTTCGGCGATTTCGTGGATGCGTTTGCGGCAGGCGTACCAGCCGGCGACCATGAGGGCGCAGGCGACGAGGGTGACGAGCAGGGTGAGCGGG